>NZ_JBQKDD010000001.1:0-272225 GCF_052122015.1 Collinsella sp. LCP19S3_A6 | reverse complement strand
CGGCGCGGATAACCGCTGAAGGCATCTAAGCGGGAAGCCGTTCCAGGGATTAGTTCTCCTTCCGGTAAGGGCCCAGGTAGACTACCTGGTCGATAGACGGCAGGTGCAAGGGCGGCGACGCCCTCAGCCGAGCCGCACTAATCGCCCGAGCTCTTCCGGAACCGCACCTCGCGGCCCGCGGGACTGAGCGCTTGCGCGCGGTCCGGGCACGAGGATGCCCCCGAGTCGGACCTCTCCTATGCGCCATGCGGCCCCCAGGGCACGTGTATGAGACACCGGGCACCGTAACGGTGGGCGCCGCCCACCGGTCAGCGGCCAGAGCATGGGGGGCACGCCCGGTCCCGTTCCGAACCCGGAAGCTAAGCCCCATCGCGCCGAGAGTACTGCGGGGCCAGCCCGTGGGAGGCCAGGGCGCCGCTGACCGGTGGACGGCACCGAGCCGTCATCGAGAATCGAGAAGGGGGAGGCCTCGCGGCCTCCCCCTTTTTTGCGCCATATACAAGCTGTGCCTTGTGAACGGACTCTTCCTTTGACTCTCTTACTGTTTGGCTGTTTTTTGAACCGTCGCTTTGTATTTGCGCGATAATTACTCGCATTGACGTTAGGGAGGGCTTGATGTTTACCGTTTTCGTTTTGGGCAATATTGCTTCGGGTAAATCGACTGCCTGCCGCTTTCTGGAATCTCGCGGAGCCCTGCTTATCGATTTAGACGTTCTTGCCAAATCGCTGTACGTACCGGGGTCGGATATCGTCAATGCTCTTGCTGAAGAGTTTGGCTGGGATATTTTGGACGAGGATGGCGGTGTTCGACGTAACGTTCTCGCTTCTCGAGCTTTTGTTTCTCCCGATACGGTTGCAAGGCTCAATAGTATTGTGCACCCCGCTCTCATTGAGCAGCTTTCGCTGAGGATTCTCGATCCTGCTTGCTGCACGGTTTCGTCCCCCCGCTATCCCTTTGCGGCGGTCGAAGTATCTGCTCCGACTGGCTTTGAGGACGCCTTTGGCCTTGCGGATGAAATTATGGTTGTTAGCGCTCCTTTAGCGGTCCGTCGCGAACGCGCTATTCACCGTGGTATGGAGCCATCCGATTTTGATGCTCGCTGTGCTTGCCAACCCGATGAGTCTTCGCTTTGCAGTCTCGCCACGACCGTGATTGATAATGCAGCGGGCGACAGCTCGCTCTTTGAACAACTGGACGCGTGGCTTGCTCGCCATGGCCTTATGGATGCTATGGATAAGGAGACGACAGATGCCTAAGACGCGTTTCTTTACGTGGTATCGCCTTGTGCCGCTGGTTGTCGTTTTCGTCTTTGGCCTTATCTCGCTCGTTTACTCGTGTGCTCCCGCCGCTTTCTTTAAACCGTTCTATCCGATTGACTATGAGGCGTATGTAAAGCAGTCCAGTATTTCGCATAATCTCGATCCGTATCTGGTGTGTGCCGTCATCAAGTCGGAATCAAACTGGGATCCCGAGGCGGAATCAAACCAGGGCGCCCAAGGTCTCATGCAACTTATGCCCGAAACCGCTCAGGATATGATCGCTAAGGGCCTTGTCGACGGGGATGAGTATTCTGCCGATAACCTGAATGACCCTGCTTCGAATATCGAATTTGGGTGCGCGTACCTCTCATACCTGTTGACGTATTTCAATGGGTCGACGGATAGCGCTATTGCTGCTTACAATGCCGGAATGGGCAATGTCGATGGGTGGGCGCAGCAAAACACATCGCTCCATAACGCGATTGCCTTTCCCGAGACGCAAGCCTATTTGATTCGTGTCAATAATGCCTGGATTCGCTATAAGACCCTCTATCCCGACCGGTTCGTATAGGACTATGCCTGCCGCCTGCGTATACTGCAGATGTATGAGTTAGGAGTATCCATGGCGGATTTTGAAGTTGAGCGTGTTGGCGGAGAGCTCAAACGTTTTGGCGTTGAGGGCTCTGAGGTACCGTTTGAGGTCGTGTCTCCCTATGAGCCTGCAGGTTCACAGCCTAAGGCCATTGAGTCGCTTGTGCAGGGTGTGAGGGACGGAGACCGGTATCAGGTTTTGCTTGGCGTGACCGGCTCGGGCAAGACCTTTACCATGGCCAAGACCATTGAAGCTCTCGGTAAGCCAACGCTGGTCATGGCCCCCAACAAAACCCTCGCCGCCCAGCTTGCGAGCGAGCTCAAAGAATTCTTTCCCAACAACGCCGTGGTCTACTTCGTCTCGTACTACGACTACTATCAGCCCGAGGCATATGTGCCGCAAAGCGATACGTATATCGAGAAGGATGCTTCGATTAACGAAGAAGTCGAGATGCTTCGACATCAGGCGACCGCCTCGTTGCTTTCTCGACGCGATGTGATTGTCGTTGCTTCGGTGTCCTGCATCTATGGCATCGGCTCTCCTGAGGACTATGCGGGGCTGGCGCCGAATGTCGACAAGAAAGTACCGCTCGAGCGCGATGACTTTATCCATGCGCTCATCGACATTCAGTACGACCGGAACGACTATGACTTGGCGCGTGGCACCTTCCGCGTGCGTGGTGATGTTGTCGATGTGTATCCGCCCTATGCCGAGCATCCGTTGCGATTTGAGTTCTTTGGCGATGAGGTCGAGCTTATCGCCGAAATCGATGAGGTTACCGGTGAGATGCTTCGTGAGTATGAGGCTATTCCTGTGTGGCCGGCATCGCACTATGTGACCGAGAAGCCCAAGGTCAAGGCGGCCTTGAAGTCGATCAGCGAAGAGTGCGAGAAGCGCGTGGCGGAGCTCAAGGCGACCGACAAGTTGCTCGAGGCGCAACGTCTACAGCAACGGACCGATTATGACCTCGAGATGCTCGAGACGATGGGCTTTTGCAACGGCATCGAGAACTACTCGCGTCATCTGGACGGGCGTAAGCCGGGTGAACCACCGTTTACCCTAATCGATTACTTTCCCAAGGACATGCTCTGCATCATAGACGAGAGCCATGTGACGGTGCCGCAAATTCGTGGCATGCATGAAGGCGACCGTTCGCGTAAAGTGACCCTGGTGGAGCACGGCTTTCGCCTGCCCTCGGCGCTCGACAATCGCCCGCTTCGTTTCGATGAGTTTGAGGCGAGGATTCCACAGTTCATCTACGTCTCGGCCACGCCGGGCGACTACGAGCTGCGGGTGAGCCAAAACGACGTGGAGCAGATTATTCGTCCGACCGGCCTGCTCGACCCCAAGATCGACGTGCGTCCCGTTCGCGGTCAGATTGACGATCTTGAGGACGAGATTCGCGAGCGCGTTGCCCGCAAGGAGCGCGTGCTGGTGACCACGTTGACCAAGCGCATGGCCGAGGACCTGACCGACCATCTACTTGATGCGGGCATTAAGGTCAATTACATGCACTCTGATACGGCGACAATGGACCGTGTCGAGATCCTGCGAACGCTGCGGGAGGGCAAGATCGATGTTCTCGTTGGCATCAACCTGCTTCGCGAGGGTTTGGATCTTCCCGAGGTCTCACTGGTGGCAATTCTCGATGCCGATAAGGAAGGCTTCTTGCGCAACCGCCGTTCGCTGATTCAGACGATTGGCCGTGCGGCCCGTAACGCCGATGGCGAAGTCATCATGTATGCAGACGTTGTGACCGATTCGATGAAGGCGGCCATCGAGGAGACGCAGCGCCGTCGCGAGATTCAGATGGCATATAACGAAGAACATGGCATTGTGCCCAAGACAGTGCGCAAGGCCATCAACGACATCTCAAGTTTTATTGCCGAGGCCGAAAAAACTGTGGGCTCCAAGGGACGCTCGAAGGGCGACTCTCTTGGCCATGGCGCATTCTATACGCCCGATGAGTCGGGCGAGGGCGGTGTGCCGGAAACGGTGGCGCCCGAGCAGACACTTGCGGAACAGTTGGAAGAACTACCGCATGACGAGCTTGTGCGGATCGTCGAAACCATGGAAGAGGATATGCGTAACGCTTCTGCCGCCATGGACTTTGAGGAGGCGGCGCGCCTGCGTGATGCTGTCGTTCAGATTCGGGCGATGCTCGAGGGTGCGTCTGAGGACGAGACGATCGAGCGCTTGCGTTCGCAGGCCCGCAAGGGTTCCACGTTCGCATCGGGTAGAAAACGCCAGGGTGCACGGTTTAAGAAATAGCGAACAGGCCCCGAGCTCCATAGGGAGCTCGGGGCCTGTGTCTTTTGCGCGCTGGAATTCGTTCGCTAGAGGTCTGCGATCAGGGCTTCGGCACAACGGATGCCGTCGGTGGCCGCGCTCATGATGCCTCCGGCATATCCAGCTCCCTCACCACAAGGGTAGAGGCCCGGGGTCGACACGGCATGGCACGTTCGGTCTCGGGTGACAGTGACCGGTGAGCTCGAACGAGTCTCCACGCCGGTAAGAACGGCATCGGGGCAGTCGTAGCCCCGTAGCTTTTTTCCGAGTAGGGGAAGTCCCAGTCGGAGCGACTCGACGATATGCTGCGGCAGGGCTTCGTCAATTGCCGTCCAGGTCACACCGAGCGGATAGGTGGGCTTTACCTTTCCGGGCGCCTTGCTGGCGCGTCCTGCGAGGAAATCTCCGACGAGTTGTGCCGGTGCGTTCCAGTTGGAACCGCCCAGGCGATAGGCGGCCGCCTCGCAGGCGCGCTGGAGCTCGATGCCGGCGAGCGGGTCATCGTCGGGAAGGTCCTCGGGCGTGACGTTAACGAGCAGGGCGGCATTTGCGTTACGGCCGTCGCGGGCATTGAGGCTGGCGCCGTTGACGCACAGGTGGCCCTGCTCGGAAGAGGCGGCGACAACCTGCCCGCCGGGGCACATGCAAAACGAGAACACGCTGCGGCCGTTGGGAAGATGAGCGACGAGTTTGTAGGGGGCTGCTCCGAGGGCAGGATGTCCCGCCGAGGCTCCATATTGGGCTCGGTCGATGTCGCGCTGCGGATGCTCGATGCGAACGCCCATGGCAAAGGTCTTTTGTGCGAGGGCCACGTTGTGGTCCTTAAGGAGTTCAAAAATATCGCGAGCAGAATGCCCGCAGGCGAGGATGAGGTGCTTTGTCTCAATTGGCTCGTAAGCGGCGTCTTGGGACGATTGGACATCAATACCGGTGATGGCGCCAGACGCGTCGATGCGAATGTCGACGAGTTTTGTTCGATAACGGACGACACCTCCGAGCTGCTCGATGCGCTGGGATATAGCGGTAACAACCGTGGGAAGGATGTCGGAGCCAATGTGCGGCTTGGCATCCCACAGAATATCGCGGGGCGCACCCGCCTCGACGAAGGTTTCGAGGATGAGGCGATGGGCGGGATTTTTGGTTCCCGTATTGAGCTTGCCGTCCGAGAAGGTCCCCGCGCCGCCCAGACCAAACTGGATATTGCTCTCGGGGTCGAGGATACGCTCCTTTAGAAAGAGGTCGATCGCCTGCGAGCGGCGAAATGCCGGGTCGCCGCGCTCGATGAGCAAGGGCTTAAGACCTGCTTCGGCAAGGGTGAGTGCGGCGAAAAGGCCGGCGCATCCGGCACCGACGACGACGGGGCGCTCTTTGGGTGCGCCGGAAACGGGGGAGGGGAATGAAGGCTCATCGTCTTCTATCGCGCGTACGCGCGAGCGGTCACGCTCGGCAACACTGTCGACCGCTTCTCGCTCGAGGTGGGGACTAGTCAGCTCAACACGAAAGCTCAGGATAAAATGGACGTCTCGTTTTTTGCGAGCGTCGATTGACTTGCGGTGGAGCTCGATGGACTTGATCTCGGAGTCCTTGCAACGTAGGACGCGCTTGGCGAATCGCTTGCCAACAATGAGGCAGGCATTTTCATCGCCGGCTTCATCGAGTGACGCGTTGACTTGGGTGATTTCGATCATCGAGGTCTCCTTAGAGGCAAGAAAGAGGCCGTCCGGTATCCCAGACGGCCCGAATGCGTTTTTGATTATAGACTGTGCGGCTACAGGCTGCTTGCAGCGCGAATGCCCGAGATCCAGGCCCACGCAAGGTTAAAGCCTCCGCAATCGGCGTCGATGTCGAGCGCTTCGCCGCAGACGTATAGCGGGGCGTCGACAACGCTGCACGCGTGTAGACTGGGTGTTGAGATGCTCTCGACAGATACGCCACCACGCGTGACCTGCGCCGAGCGCTCCTCGGCTGTTCCCTCGACGAGCAACTTAAAGTGCTTGAGGATCGAGACCAGGTGGACGACATCGTTGGAGCCTGGATGGCACTGCTCGAACGCTGTGCAGACGACGCGGGAGAGTTGCGGGGCGAGCATGCCGTCGAGCCAACGGGGATCGCGGGGCGAAAAGCCGCCGAGCAGCTTAACGCGCCTGTTAAGCATATCGAGCAACTCGTCTTTAGAGAGGTCGGGGAAAACGTCGAGCAGGATCGTATCGCCGCGCTGGATACGACGGGAGAGGTTGAAGACAGCGACGCCCGAGATACCGAAGGTTCGAAACAGTACTTCACCGTCTTCGTGCCAGAGCTCACTATGGTTACGGGTGAGCGCCAAGCGGGCGCGGACGCGCAGACCATCCAACGTCTTGAGTGCCGCCCGATCGCCGACGACCGTTGCCGATACGGGGCAGAGGATGGGGCGCAGCGAAGTGAGGGGGAGGCTAAACGTATCGGCGATACCGGTGGGGTTGCCACCCGTGGCGATAATTACGGCATGTGCCTCCAGGGCCTCGTTCTTGCGAGGGACATCGGCGAGTGCTTTCCGAAGCGAGCGGAGCTCCGATTTTCGGTCGTCGTGCTTTTTTGCCTTGAGCGCCCGCGCTGGACGGTTTATTTGGAGTGCCCAGCCTTCGGAAGCTTTGTGCGCCGAGGCAACGTTGGCTCCGCAGATTAAGGTGATACCTAGGCGGTCGCAAACGTTGAGAAGCGCGTCGCGTACCGATTCGGCGCGAAGGGAGCGCGGGTACAGCCGGCCTTCCTCGGAGGTTGTCATGATGCCCAGCGAGGAGAAGAAACCCATAAGCTCTTGTTCGGGCTGGGGGCCCATGACGGATTCGACGAATGCGGGGTGGTTATACCGCTGTGGATCAATCGATTCGTTGGAGAGGTTGCAGCGACCGTTGCCGGTCGCAAGGAGCTTAAGGCCGCAGGCGACATCGCGCTCAACGATGCAGACGCTTTTGCCAGCGCGTGCGGCCGTAATGGCGGCGGCGAGGCCTGAAGCCCCGCCGCCGATTACCAGGACGTCATAGAAGGCGCTCGTGTTCACTTAGGCCTCGTCGGTCTCGTGCGGGGCAATGGCCTCGACGGCAGAGACTGCCTGAGGCAACATGCCGTCGGGCAGCGCGGTCTCGACCTCGCCCTTATCGCAGGCCTCGGCGAGTGCCGGATTAATGGGAAGCTGGCCCAAGATGTCGAGGTTATAGCGCTCTGCGACCTCGGGGAGCTTGCTCTTGCCAAAGACCTCGATCTTCTTGCCGCAGTCGGGGCACTCAATATAGCTCATGTTCTCGACAATGCCCAGAATGGGGACGTTCATCTTCTCGGCCATGTTAACCGCCTTGGCGACGATCATCGAGACCAGATCCTGCGGGCTCGTGACGATGACGATGCCGTCGACGGGCAGTGACTGGAAGACGGTGAGCGCGACGTCGCCTGTTCCCGGAGGCATGTCGACCAGCAGGTAGTCGATGGGGCCCCACGAGGTCTCGCTCCAGAACTGCCTAATGGCGCCTGCGATGACCGGACCGCGCCAAAGGACGGGGTCGGTCTCGTTTTGGAGCAGCAGGTTGGAGCTCATGACCTTGACGCCGTGCTCGGAGATTTCGGGCAGCATAAGGTTGCCAAGGGCATGGACGTGGCGTCCGCTCATACCGAACATCTTGGGGATAGAGGGACCGGTGATGTCGGCATCGAGGACGCCGACCTTGTGGCCGTGACGGGCAAGCTCGGTGGCGATGGCACCGGTGACAAACGACTTGCCGACACCGCCCTTGCCGGAAAGCACGGCGATGACGCGTTTGACCTCGGACAGCGTGTTCTCCTCAAATTGCGACGGCGACGTTTGTCCGCCGGCGGCCTGTGCGTGCTCGCAACCCATGTATGACTCCTTTGTATATGTTGGGGCCGGGGCCCCGTGATGTGACACGAGCGTCATTGTACCCTCGTTTGCGAGCGGGAGTCATTTGTGATGCATTTGGGCCGAGCGTGCTTGCAATGCGATGGGCCCAAGCGAATGAGCGGGTTTACTGAACTTTGCTGGCGAACTCGAGGTATTGGATGCGCTGCAGCTTGTCGATCGTCGAGGCGTATGGGCTGTCTTCAGATTCCAAGTCGTAGCGCAGCCCGTCGGCACCAAGATAGCCGGCGACATTGATGGTGGGCACATCTGACCTTGTTGCAAGCAGAGCCTTTTGATAGTCGGTGAGCGGGGCGCCGATCTTATTAAGGGTAATGGCTGCAATCTCGTTTGCCCCGACGGTGTCGTAGACGTTGAGCTCGGTATTGCCGGCGATTTCATAGTTAGCCCAGACGAAATAGGTCGACTGATAGATACGGAAAGCGTGGCTTGCCGTATCTTCCTGAGGGTACAGCTCGTCGTTGAGAGTCGTTGCGGCGCTCGGCTGATGGTCGCCAAAAAAGACAAGAACAACCGGTCTGCCGATATTGCGGAGCTCGTTGATAAAGTACTCGAGGTCCCGGTCGGATGCGTTGATGCAGGTAAGATAGGTGTTGAGCGCGCTATTGGCGCCCTCGCTGGCTCCCTCGACCCAATAGTTTGTCAGCTCCTCGGCGGGAACGGTGCCATAGTCGTAGCCGCCGTGATTTTGCATCGTGACGTCAAAGATGAACTGCGGGGCTTCGTCGGTTCTAAGCAGGTCGAGTATCTTGTCGTAGGTGGCGTAGTCGCATACGCCGGCATGGTAGCAGGGCGCACCTTCGAAATCGCCGATTGAAAGAAAGTCTCCAAACCCCAGCTGCTGATAGATTTTATCTCGATGGTAGTTGACGGGGTTTTGCGGGTGCATAGCGGTAGCGGTATACCCAAGCTCTTTAAGGTCCTTTGCCAGGCTGTTGACGCCATTCATCTGATACAGCTGATAGGGGATTTTGCCTAATCCGACAAAGGCCGTTGTCGCTCCGGTCAAAAATTCGAATTCGGAGTTCGCCGTTCCGCCACCGGCGACCGAAGCGAGCATGGTGCCGCGAACAAGTGTGTCGGGAAGCGAGTTGTAGAATGCGGGGCCGGTGTACCCGGCCGCCTGGAGCTGCTCAAAGCACGAAAGGTCGCTAAAACTCTCGTTCATGACGGCAACAATCGTCGGCTTGATTTCATTGAACTGGGCAACGGCCGCCGCGCGCTGCTCGCTCGAGCCATACGTGCTGTCGTAGGTGGCGGCGAGCTCCTGCTCGATGCTCTGCGCCTCATCGGGCGTATAGTCTTCGGGCTTCTCAATGGGCAACTCGTTGACCATTTCGGTGAACGAAGTGATAAAACCCTGAGACGCATACGTGGTGATGGGCTGCCAACGGTCAAATCCAAAATTCAGCGCCTGCTCCAAGTCGATGCTGGAAAAGCCCGAGAGCCCCACAACGGTCACTAGCAGAAAAGCGCAGAGGTTAGCGGCGATTGCGGGGAAGACATGGGTGGGCGTACGGAGCTTTCTCGGTCGGATAAGCGAAAGAAGCCCCAGGGAAATCTCTAGCAGGGCTAGAGAGGTTACGATTCCGGCGGTAAAGGTAAACTCGTATCCCTCGCTCACTTCCATTGCGGTGCCAAGGGCCAAGATATCGCTTGGCAGGATGGCCTCGCCTTTAAACGTTATGACGAAGTGCTCGGCAATGCCAAGGATGCAACAGACGACGGGCACGAGGACCATGACGCCTCCATGACGCTGTCCCAGCAAATAAAGGGAGAGCAGAACCGTCGCGAGCAGCCCGACGGAAAATCCGAATGAGTTGGCGGGAATGCGATAGAACGTTTCGTTGCAGGAAATTTCGAGTGAAACGAACGAGAGCGCTGAAACAGCGGCGATGACAAGGATGTCACGGCAAATACAGGCAACCGTTCCCGTCGCAAGATCGGTTTGGTCGATAAGTCCCGAAACCAAGGGCTCGACAAGAAGTATGACGGCGGCAGCACCGAGCGCCGAATAAGAAAGGATCCATAGGGAACTGTCCTCATTTACGAGCAATTGATTCGTAATCCATGCAGCTACCATGCCGAGCGGGATGAGGAGCGTCGCGCACCAAAAGACGCGGGCAATGGGCGGCTTTTCATTGTGTTTGATTGAAAAATACACGCGCACGACGACGGTGGCCACGATAAGGACGGCGATGAATATGGGCAGATTGGCCATGTCACTCGAAGTGATTTCAAGGGGGATATCTTCGGTCATGGACGTTCCTCTGTTACAGCAAATTAAGTTCAGTATTAGATTACTGTAACCTTTCCACGGCATTTCGAGAAACAAAGCGCCCGATACGCAAAGCTAAAGGTCTGCGAATCTTGTATTACGAACATCTGTGCGCGTCGAGTGCGCTAAACTCATCGGCAGTATGATTCGATGCAATAGGAGGCAAGGAGCTTCCATGTCTGATTCTTCTATCGTTATTCGCGGCGCTCGTGAGCACAACCTCCGTGATATCGATGTTTCCATTCCGCGTGACCAACTCGTGGTCATTACCGGTCTTTCTGGCTCGGGCAAGAGCTCGCTGGCATTTGACACTATCTATGCCGAGGGCCAGCGTCGATACGTCGAGAGCCTTTCGAGCTATGCGCGCCAGTTCTTGGGCCAGATGGACAAACCCGACTTGGATTCAATCGACGGCCTTTCGCCGGCGGTGTCGATCGACCAAAAGACGACGTCTAAAAACCCTCGCTCGACGGTTGGCACCGTAACCGAGATTTATGACTATCTGCGCCTGCTGTTCGCCCGTGTGGGCACCCCGCACTGTCCCGAATGCGGCCGCGTCATTGAGCGCCAGACGACCGACCAGGTTGCCGACAAGGTCTTGGCGGCGGGGGAGGGTCGCCGCGCGTTTGTGCTGGCACCGGTGGTGCGCGGGCGAAAAGGCGAGTACACCAAACTGTTTGAGGACCTTCGCGCCGAGGGCTTTAGCCGCGTGCGTGTCGACGGTGAAGTGCGCTCGCTCGACGATCCAATCGATCTGGACAAGAAGTTCAAGCACGATATCGAGGTCGTGGTCGATCGCATCGTGATCCGTGAGAACTCTCTGGGCCGTATCGCCGAGTCCGTTGAGCAGGCGACCGCGCTGGCTCACGGCAATGTAAATGTGTACATGCTGCCCGATCGTGATGCTCCCGAGGGGACCGAGGGCGAGCTGCTGGAGTATTCGTTGGCCTTGGCGTGCCCGGAGCATGGACACTCCATTGACGATCTTCAGCCGCGTGATTTTTCGTTTAACGCTCCCTATGGCGCATGTCCTGAGTGCGACGGCCTGGGCTTTAAGAAAACCGTTGATGCCGAGGCGCTGATCGAGGACCCCTCGAAGTCCATTGCCGACGGAGTCTTTGGTAGCCTGTTTGGCAATTCGAACTACTACCCGCAGATTTTTGCTGCGGTCTGTAAACACTTTAAGGTAAGCGCCGATACGCCGTGGGAGGACTTGCCCCCTCGCGTGCGTCGTGCATTCTTGGATGGCCTGGGCGATACGAAGATCTCGGTTGACTACCAAAAGCTCGATGGACGTCGTAGCCAGTGGGATACCAAGTTTTCGGGCGTTCGCAACATCCTGTACGAACGCTATACCGAGACGACGAACGAGAACACCAAGGCGCGCTTGGAGAAGTACATTCGCGAGGAACCGTGCTCGAGCTGCCACGGCGCTCGTTTGCGCCCCGAGATGCTCGCCGTCACCGTGGGCGGCAAGTCCATTTACGAGGTTTGTTGCCTGTCGTGCCGTGAGTCGCTCGAGTTTTTTGAGGGCCTGGAGCTCACCGAGCGCCAACAGTTTATCGGCGGGCGCATCGTCAAGGAAATCCTGGAGCGCTTGCGTTTTCTGGTCGATGTTGGACTCGACTATCTGACGCTCGATCGTGCCTCGGCGACGCTTTCTGGTGGCGAGTCGCAGCGTATTCGCCTGGCAACACAGATCGGCGCCGGCCTCATGGGTGTCCTGTACATTTTGGACGAGCCATCGATCGGCCTTCATCAGCGCGATAACGAGCGCCTGATCAAGACCCTTGAGCGTCTGCGCGATATCGGCAATACCGTCATCGTCGTCGAACACGACGAGGACACGATCCGTGCCGCCGACTACGTGATCGACATGGGGCCCGGCGCCGGCGTCAACGGCGGACACGTAGTCGCGGCGGGAACGCCTGCCGATATCATGGCGTGTCCTGAGTCGATGACGGGCGCTTATCTGACCGGCAAACGAATGATCCGGGTGCCTGATGAACGGCGCAAGCCCGGTCGCGGCTGCCTTAAAATTACGGGTGCTCGAGCTAACAACCTCAAAAACGTTACTGCCAAGATCGAGTTTGGTACGCTTACGGTTGTTACCGGCGTGTCGGGATCGGGCAAGAGCTCCCTGGTTACCGACACCATTGCGCCTGCCCTTACGAATGCTATTCACCGTTCGACGCGCCCTGTGGGTCCGTATAAGAAAATCGAGGGCATCGAGTGTATCGATAAGGTTATCGATATCGACCAGTCGCCGATTGGCCGCACACCGCGTTCCAACCCTGCTACCTATATTGGCCTGTGGGATGATCTTCGCGCGCTGTTTGCGAGTACGCCGGAGTCGAAGGCGCGCGGCTACTCGCCGGGCCGTTTCTCCTTTAATGTGGGTGGCGGGCGCTGTGAGGCGTGCAAGGGCGACGGACAGATCAAGATCGAGATGCACTTCCTTCCCGATATCTACGTTCCCTGCGAAGTTTGCGGCGGTAAACGCTACAACCGTGAGACACTCGAGGTCACCTACCGTGGCAAGACCATCTCGGACGTGCTCGACATGAGCGTCACCGAGGCGCTGGCCTTCTTTGGGAATATCCCGCAGATTAAGCGCAAGCTTCAGACTTTGTATGACGTTGGCTTGGGCTATGTGAGTTTGGGGCAGCCTGCCACGACGCTTTCGGGCGGCGAGGCGCAGCGTGTGAAACTCGCCAAGGAGCTTCATCGACGCCAGACGGGCAAGACGTTCTATATTTTGGACGAGCCGACGACCGGCCTTCATTTTGAGGACGTCCGCCAGCTGCTCGATGTGCTGCAGCGCTTGGTCGATGCGGGCAACACGGTGCTGGTGATTGAACACAACCTTGATGTCATCAAGGTTGCCGACCGCCTGATCGATATGGGTCCCGAGGGCGGCAATGGCGGCGGAACCGTCGTGGTCTCGGGTACGCCGGAGCAGGTCGCGGCATGTTCGCAGAGTTACACGGGCAAGTTCTTGGCACCGCTGCTCAAGCGCGACCGCGAGCGTCAGGCACAACTCGACGCCCAGTAAAGAGACGCCGTCGTACGAGAAGCGCCACCGATTCCTTTCGATTCGGTGGCGCTTCTGTGTGTCGAGATGACGTATGCGGCTAAATTGGACATATACTTAGGCGTTACGTTCGAATGCGAGGGAAGGGACATGCCATGGCAAAGGCTGCAAAGACGCCGAAAACCAATGCGATGCGCGAGCTGGAAAACGCCGGCATCTCCTATATTCTCCATACGTATGAAGACGATGGCGATGAGTCGGTGGGTTTAGGCGTTGCAATTTTGGAACAACTTGGCGAGGAGCCTGGCCAGGGGTTTAAGACCTTGGTTTGCGTGACGCCGTCCAACGAACACGTTGTGTGCTGTCTTCCCGTTGCCGACGAGCTTGACCTAAAGGCCGCCGCGCGCGCCGCTGGTGAAAAGTCGCTGACCATGATGCATGTCAAGGACTTGCTTGCCGCGACGGGGTATGTCCGGGGCGGCTGCAGTCCGGTCGGCATGAAAAAACGCTTTCGGACGCTGATCGATGAGACATGCGTCCTTTGGGATACCATTTTTATCTCAGGCGGTAAGCGTGGCTATCAACTTGAGCTTGCCCCCGACGACTTAGTTGCATTTTGCGGGGCGATGGTTGCCCCGATCACGAGAGAGGACTGAGCGATGCCGCAGGAAGAATCGAAGCGCGGAGCTCACTTTGCAAAGGGTTCGGCTTCTCAGACGCCCGCGCCTGAGGCTTCTTCGGTCGATGACCAGATTCGAAACGCTTGGTCCGTTGCTGCAGATCAAGGTGAGACGGCTGTGTATTTGCGTGCCGCCGGTGCCGGTACGGTGCCTCCCCGTACGATTCTCTCTTCGGCTCGTCCCGATGAGACGGCGGTGTTTTTGGCCGCGGCTCAATCCCGTGCCGGACGGATGCCTGACGCCGGGGCGTCTCGTGCGCCGCGTCCCGATGAGACGGCGGTGTTTTTGATGGCGGCTCAGGGAAAGGGCGCACTGCAGGGTGTCCCAGCCGATCGTCCCGCGAGGCCTGCAACCGACGGTGATGGCGAGCAGTTGCTTTTGGATGACGAGTGGTCACCGCTCGGCTCGACCGATCCGGTCGAGGGCGTTGCTGTTGAGGACGATGATTGGGATCTATTGTCGTTTTCTGGTCGAACCGCTGCCGCCAGGGAAGTTGACACGGTGTTTGGTAATAATGCCGTAGCTAACGATGACGCTTCGTTTGACAACGATGTCACGCCTATTGACGGAGCTTTTTCTGCCGATGATGCCGTTTTGGTCGACGACCCCTTCGCGATAATCGATGAGCCTGATATCGAGGTTGATTCTCGACAACACACTGAAGTCAGCCCCCAATCACAGGACGACGTAGATGATATGGGCTCGTCGGACTACTCTACGGTTGGCCGTTCTGCCGGCCTCATGACTGCACTGACCATCGTGTCGCGCGTCACCGGGTTTATCCGTACTTGGGCTATGGCTGCCGCCATCGGCATGTCGCTGCTCTCGTCTTCCTATCAGGTCGCCAACAACCTGCCCAATATGCTCTATGAGCTCGTGATGGGCGGTATGTTGGTTACCGCCTTTTTGCCGGTGTACATGGGCGTGCGTCGTGAGCAGGGTCGCGACGCCTCAAACGAATACGTAGGTAATCTGCTCGGCATCCTGCTTTTGCTGCTGGGCGGCATTTCGGTGTTGGGCACCGTGTTTGCTCCGGGCTTTATCTGGACGCAGTCGTTCCTTTCGGGCGATGGCGGAAGCATGGATACCGCTGCATTCATGTTCCGTTTCTTTGCCATTCAGATTTTGTTCTACGGCCTGGGCTCGGTGTTCTCGGGCGTTCTTAACGCGCATCGTGACTACTTTTGGTCGACGTTCGCCCCGGTACTCAACAATGTGATTGTCATTGCGAGTTTTATGGGCTTCGCTCCCGTATCTGCCTGCTTTGGTGAGCAAGCGGGCGTCGTTTTGATTTCGCTCGGCACGACGCTTGGCGTTTTTGTCCAGATGGCGTGCCAGATTCCCGCACTCGGTAAGCATGGTGTCCGGCCTCATATTCATATCGACTTCAAGGATCCTGCACTGCGACAGACGCTCGCGCTCGGCGTCCCGACGTTGCTCGCTACGGTATGCATGTTCGTGTCGACTTCCATTACCAACGCAGCCGCGCTGGTGGTGCAGCCCGAGACCGGTCCTTCTGTAATTGCCTATGCGCGCCTTTGGTACACACTGCCTTATGCCTTGATAGCCGCCTCGCTCTCGACGGCGCTTTATACCGAGCTTTCGCACGATGCCCAGGAAAAGGATTATGACAGCGTGCGCGCTGGTATCTCGCGCGGCGTGGCCCAGATGCTCTTCTTCCTGATTCCTTTCGCGCTATATCTCATTGTGTTTGCCCGTCCGCTCAACATGATTTATTGCGCCGGCAAGTTTGACGAGTCGGGTGTGGCGCTTGTGTCCGAGTTTCTGGTTTATCTGGCGCTCTCCCTGCCGCTCTACGGCGTGGTCGTGTTGATGCAGAAGAGCTTCTCGGCGTTGCTCGACATGAAGCCCTATAGCCGCTATTGCCTATACTCTGCCATCGGTCAGGCTGGTTCGGTTCTGCTGTTTGGTGTGGTGATGGGCTATGGCATGCCTGCGATTGCGATTTCGTATGTTGTCGACTATGTGATTCTGGTCGGCTGTTCGCTGTGGTGGCTGCGTCGTCGTCTGCAGGGTCTTCAGGTCAAATCTATTCTGCACGGCTGCTTCTATGGCCTTTTGCTCGGCGGCCTGGGTGCCGCAGCGGGTGCCGGCGTTTTGTGGGCGCTCGAGAGTTTTGTCGGAGCGCTTAGCGGATCGATTCTTATTACCTTGGGCTATGTTTGCATCGCGGGCATGGTTTCACTTGCCGTGACTTTTGGCCTTGCCGTCCTTCTAAAGATGCCTGAGGTCTCCGCGCTTCTTCGCCGCAGGTAGGCAGTCGTGGCAGGTCATGACAACATTCCAACGCTTGCCGAACAGGTTTCGCGTGTGCCCATGCAGCCTGGCTGCTACCTTTGGAAAGATGCCAAGGGCGATGTCATTTACGTTGGCAAGGCTAAAAATCTGCGCTCGCGCATGCGTCAATATGTGACGCTGCAGGACGAGCGCCAAAAGATTCCACTGATGATGCAGCTGGTTGCGAGCTTTGACTATATCGTTGTCGAGAACGAGCACGAGGCGCTGGTGCTCGAGCGCAACCTGATCGGTCAATATCATCCGTACTTTAATGTCGACCTTAAGGACGATAAGAGCTATCCCTTTATCGCTATCACCAAGAGCGATCTGTTCCCAGCTATTAAATATACTCGTGAGCGTCATAAGCCGGGAACGCGTTATTTTGGTCCCTATACCGACAGCCGCGCGGCGCGCGAGACCATTGATACGCTGCGCAAGGTAATCCCGATCTGCTCGGCTTCTTGTGCGGAATGGCGTCGATGCCGCCGTATCGTCGAGTCCCACAAGGGCGAAGAAGATATCGTCAATATGATTTGCGCTCAAAACGGGCGTCCCTGCTTTGACTTCCATGTTGGTCGCGGCCCGGGGGCATGCGTCGGTGCGATCTCTCCAGCCGACTATGCTAAAAACGTTAAACGCGTCGAGCGATTTTTGTCGGGCCATCGTAAAGATGTCGTTGATGAGCTTACATCCGAGATGACGGACGCCGCCGGAGCGCTCGATTTTGAGCGGGCGGCGCGCGTCAAGCGTCGCTTGGAAGTTATTAGGGGCCTGGACGACCGACAGCAGGTCGTTTTTCCGTCGAGTGTCGATCTCGATGTGATTGGTTTCTATCGAGAAGAGACCATTTCGGCCGCCTGCGTGTTTGTTGTGCGCGAGGGGCGAACGGTTCGAACCTGTGAGTTCATTCTCGATAAGGGCCTGGATGTCGATGAAGAGGAGCTTCAGTCGGGCTTTCTCAAGCGCTATTACGACGAGACGGCTGATATTCCAGCCGAGGTGAACCTTTCCGTCGAGCTTGAGGATGCGGAGGCGCTAGGGGAATGGCTTTCGGACAAGCGCGAGCGTTCCTGTCATCTCCATAGGCCTCAGCGCGGCGAAAAACACCGGTTGCTCGATATGGCATCTAAAAATGCGCGTCATGCCCTCATGCGTTATATGATGCGCACGGGATACGCCGACGATCGCACCAATCGAGCGCTCCTGGAGCTTGAGAGCGCCTTGGCGCTACCTGCGCCGCCAATGCGAATCGAGTGCTTCGATATCTCTACGCTTCATGGCACCTTTACGGTCGCCTCGATGGTGGTGTTTACCAACGGCCATGCCGACAAGAGCCAGTACCGCCGCTTTAAAATCCAGGCCGAATTGGACGAGGCGAACGACTTCGTTTCGATGTCCGAGGTTTTGGGGCGTCGCTATGCTCCCGAGCGGATGACCGACGAACGTTTTGGCTCGCGCCCCGATTTGCTCGTTGTCGACGGCGGCAAGCCGCAATTGACGGCTGCAATTAAGCAACTTGAGGCCCTTGGGCTCGATATACCAGTTTGTGGTTTGGCAAAGGCCGATGAGGAGGTTTTCGTGCCTTGGGACGAGACTCCTGTCGTACTTCCGACCGGGTCTGCGTCGCTCTATCTCATCAAGCAGGTGCGCGACGAATCGCACCGTTTTGCCATCACGTTCCATCGTGAGTTGCGCGATAAAGCCATGACGGTTTCGGTACTCGATGACGTTCCAGGCGTGGGACCCACTAGAAAACGTGCAATTATGCGCCATTTTGGCTCGATGAAGCGGTTGCGCGCGGCGAGTGAACAAGAGATCGCGGAAGTTCGCGGCATACCTGCCGATGTTGCCAAGGCGGTCCACGAGGCGCTCGTTGCATGGAATGCCGAGCGCGCCGAGGCAGCGGCTGGCCATTCCGATAGCTAAACACGAGCCTAAACAACTGATATACATGATTGCGTGATTTTCAACCATTTATTTCGCCATGATTGCCTGCTGGTTTCGGGTTTTATTAACGCTAAAACGTTTGACTAACCCAAGCGAAAACCCTGCTATCCTGCGGGTTGACGAAGACTGATATCTCACCTCGCCGATACATACTGTCTGCTGTATCGTTTGTCAACGAATTCGGTGAACGGTAGTAAATACCGTTCAAGCGTATGTATGTATCGGTCGCCGAGCGCGGCACCTCAGTTGGGTTTGTCGGTAGGTAAGGTATATATCGTCCGCAAGTTGCGCGGGGGCAAGTTTAGGTGCTCCCGGGTAAGATTCTCTATTGATAGGAGAAGACATGGCCATCATCAATAAGGGTATGTCCAGGCGTTCGTTCCTTGGCCTCACCGGCAGCGTCGCTGCTGTCGCCGGCTTTGGTCTCACTGGCTGCGGTGGCAGCTCTAGCGACGAGGGTTCCGCTCCCGCCGATTCCGCCAACCGTGGCGGTGGCGTGATCACCGCCGGTTCCGCTTACGCTCCGTCCAGCTTCGACCCCGCCAGCACCGGCTCCGCCGTGGGCCTGGGCGCTAACTGGCACGTCGTCGAGGGCCTCTACGGCATCGATTACCACGACTACAGCACTTTCAACGAGCTCGCCACCGATGATCCCAAGTCCGTGGACGACACCACCTTCGAGGTCACCATCCGCAAGGGCGCCAAATTCTCCGATGGCACCGAGGTTACCGCTGACGACGTCGTCGCCTCCTACACCGCTTGCGCCGCTTCTGCCACCTACGCTCCGTTCTTCCAGCCTTTCGAGTCCATCGAGGCCAAGGACGCCAGCACCGTGACGGTCAAGACCAAGGTCCCCAACTTCTCCCTGCTCAAGGATCGTCTGGCCATCATTCGCGTTACTCCTGCCGCCCAGAGCGAGGAGGATCGCGCCAAGCAGCCGATCGGCTCCGGCCCCTGGATGTACGATTCTATCTCCGATACCGAGATCACCCTGGTTCCCAACCCCGAGTACAACGGTGAGTATGCTGCCGAGGATAAGAAGATCCAGTACAGCATCCTGACCGACCCCACCGCTCGCGTCACCGCTCAGCAGGAAGGCTCCACGCTCGTCATGGAGCTCGTTACCGCTGACGCCGTCGACCAGCTCGAGGGCGCTGGCTGCAAGATTGACAACGTCCAGGGCTTCGGCACCCGCTTCATCATGTTCAACGTCGCCAAGGAGCCTTGGAACGACGTCAAGGTCCGTCAGGCTGTCATGTATGCGCTCGACACCGAGAAGATGATCAGCAACACCTTCGCCGGCCTTGCTACCGCTGCCAGCTGCTACCTCCCCAAGAGCTTCACCAACTATCATGAGGCCTCCACGGTGTACAAGACCGACGCCAAGAAGGCCAAGAAGCTTATCGAGGAGTCCGGTATCACCCCGGGCGCCATTACCCTGCGCACCACTGATAACGAGCAGATCAAGGGCATGGCTGCCCAGGTCAAGAACGACCTCGACGCTCTCGGCTTCGATGTGACCATCCAGACCGATACCTCGCCGGCCACCTATGCTGCCATCGACGGCGGCGAGGCCTACGATATCCTCCTTGCCCCTGGCGATCCTTCCTGCTTCGGCGCAGACCCCGACCTGCTGCTCAACTGGTGGTACGGCGACAACGTCTGGATGCAGACCCGTTGCCCGTGGAAGGAGTCCGCTGAGTGGCAGAAGCTCCACGGCCTTATGGACGAGGCTCTTGCCGCCGAGGGCGACGAGCAGCAGAAGAAGTGGAACGAGTGCTTCGACATCATCGCCGACAACGCCGTTCTGTACCCCGTTGTCCACGTTAAGACCGTCTCCGCTTCCTGGAACGACCCGTCCACTGCGCCCAACGGCGAGGCCCTCGATGGCTTCAAGGGCATCGGCACGACGAGCATGTCCTTTAAGGGTGTCGCGACCGTCAAGGCGTAAGACTCGCTTGAGTCTATATGCAGGATGTCGGCCGTTGGGACCGTATCCTCATAGTTGAAACAAAGACCCGGGCGGCAACGATGTCGCTCGGGTCTTGTAATGAGTGTCCGTACTCATATACCAGTTGGTCCTACCGACAAAAGAAAGGGGAGAGAACGTGAACAACTTTCTACGTTTGATTGGAAGGCGTCTCGTGGCGCTGCCGATCATGGCATTGGGCGTCACCGTCCTGGTGTTCTTCCTTATGTCGTTCTCCAAGACCGACCCCGCCTACACGGCGTTGGGTGACGGTGCCTCGCCCGAGGCGGTTGCCGAGTACCATGAGAAGTATGGTCTGGACGACCCCTGGCCCGTGCGCTACGTGCGCTATATGGGCAATTTGATCCATGGCGACATGGGCACCTATGGTGCTGCTCGCAACTCCGTTGCCAAGCGCATCTCCACGGCCCTACCCGTCACGATGCAGCTGACCTTCATCGGTCTTGCCATCGGTGCGGTCGTATCGTTTTTGCTCGGCGTCATCGCGGCACTGTATCGCGATAAATGGCCGGACCAAGTGATCCGCGTCTTTTCCATCGCCGGCTTGGCAACCCCGTCGTTCTGGCTTGCCGTTCTGTTGATCCTGCTGTTCTCTTCCTACCTTAAGGTACTCCCGGCATCGGGTGCCCTGCCGCACTTCACCACGAATCCGGCTGGCTATCTGGGACGCATGATCATGCCCGCCATCGCCTTGGCATTTCCGCTGACGGGTCAGATGACTCGTATCGTGCGTACCGCCATGGTCGAGGAGCTCGACAAGGACTATGTCCGTATGGCTCGCGGCGCCGGCGTTCCCGAGAAGGTCGTCGTCGGCATCAACGTTCTCCGCAACGCGCTGATCACCCCGGTCACCACCCTCGGTCTTAAGATTGGCTATCTCATGGGCGGCGCCGTCGTCATCGAGGTCATCTTCAACCTCCCCGGCATGGGTACTGCGATCCTGCAGGGCGTTCAGGGCAACGAGGCGAACCTGGTTCAGGGCGTCGTCATCGTCGTTGCTCTTGCCTTCATCATCATCAACATCGTGGTTGACATGCTCTACCTGCTCATCAACCCGCGCATCAGGACGGTGTAGATTATGGTAAAGATTCGAGAGAAGCAAACCGAGCAGCTCGAGAAGGCTGCCTCCAAGGGGCTCAAGCTCGGTGGCTGGAAGAAGATGACGCTGTCTTCTAAGATTGCCGCCATCGTGCTGGTGCTGGTCGCCCTGACTGCGATTCTTGCCCCCGTTCTTGCCCCCTATAGCCCGGTCGAGATCTTTACGGCTCGCCAGGCTCCCGGCAACGGGTTTATCTTCGGAACCGACGACAAGGGCCGTGACATCCTTTCGCGTATGCTCTACGGTGGTCGTTACTCGCTGATCATCGGCTTTGGTGCTACCGCTATGGCTCTGGTCTGTGGCTCCGTTGTCGGTGCTCTTGCTGCGGTTTCGCGCAAGGCCGTCTCCGAGACGATTATGCGCATCCTGGACATCATCATGTCTGTCCCGGGTATCGCCCTCGCAGCCGTCTTCGTTTCCATCCTGGGCAACTCCGTGCCGTCGATTATCTTTGCGATCGGCTTTATGTACACCCCGCAGATCGCCCGTATCGTGCGTGCCAACATCGTATCCGAGTACGGTGAGGACTATGTCCGCGCGGTCATCGTCTCCGGCGCCAAGGCTCCGTGGATTCTGATCAAGCACGTTCTTCGTAACTGCATTGCCCCGATCATGGTCTTCACCGTTACCCTGGTCGCCGATGCCATCATCTTCGAGGCTTCGCTGACCTTTATCGGCGCTGGCATCCAGGAGCCCACTGCTACGTGGGGCAACATCCTCGCCGACGCCCGCGGTGGCGTGCTCGCCGGTCGTTGGTGGCAGGCGCTGTTCCCGGGTCTGGCCATCATGATCACCTGCCTGGCGCTCAACATCCTCTCCGAGGGCATTACCGACGCTATGGCCGCTGCTCCTTCCGCCGCCCTGGATCCGACCGATTCCTCCAAGCGCCGCGAGGCCGACCTGCTGGTCTCCGACCCCGTTCGCGCCTACAAGGAGCAGGCCCAGTCCCTGTCCGCCCGTCTTGGCGCCCTGCGCGATGTCGAGCTCAAGCGTAACGACCGCCATGTGCCCGATGAGTCCGTTGAGCCGATTCTTTCGGTCCGCGATTTCTGCATCCAGTTTGAGCACCACGGCGATATCAACGTCGTCGACCATGTCAACTTTGACGTCCGTCCCGGCCAGACCATGGGCCTGGTAGGCGAGTCCGGCTGCGGTAAGTCCATCACCACGCTGGCCATCATGGGCCTGACCGATGAGGACGAGCATCTTTCCGGCGAGGTCCTCTGGGAGGGTCGTGACCTGCTCAAGATGAGCAAGAAGGAGTGGTTCGGCCTGCGCGGTACCGATATCGCCATGGTCTATCAGGACGCCCTGTCCTCGCTCAACCCCTCTATGCTCATCTCCGCCCAGATGAAGCAGCTCACCAAGCGCGGCGGCACCCGCAGCGCCGAGGAGCTCCTGGAGCTCGTCGGCCTCGATCCCAAGCGCACGCTCGAGAGCTATCCGCACGAGCTTTCCGGTGGACAGCGTCAGCGCGTTCTGATCGCTATGGCCCTTACCCGCGACCCCAAGCTGGTCATCTGCGACGAGCCCACGACCGCTCTGGACGTTACCGTCCAAAAGCAGGTCATTAAGCTGCTCAACGATCTTCAGGCCAAGCTCGGCTTTGCCATGATCTTCGTCTCGCATGACCTGGCGTTGGTCGCCGAGGTCGCCCATAACATCACGGTTATGTACGCCGGTCAGGTTATCGAGCAGGCGCCCACCAAGGAGCTGCTCACCAACCCGATTCACGAGTACACCCGCGGTCTTCTGGGTTCCGTTCTGTCCATCGAGAGCGGTTCGGGCCGCCTGCACCAGGTGCCCGGCGCCGTCCCCAGCCCGCGCGATTTCCCCAAGGGCGATCGCTTCGCGCCCCGCTCAAGCCATCCGCACATCGGCCTGGACACCCGTCCGGTCTTCAAGCGCGTGCCCGGCACCGAGCACTTCTATTCCGAGCTCCCCGATGAGGTGCTCAAGGCAAATGGTTTGACCCCTCATGCGGAGGTGATGTAGATGAGCGAGACTGCGGTCAACGGCGTCGAGCCGATTATCTTCCTTGACGATGTCCACGTCACCTTTAGGACCCGTACCGGTTCGATCCTGCACCCCAATCTGGTTCATGCCGTCCAAGGCGTGACCATTAAGCTCATGCCCGGTCAGACGATCGGCATCGTCGGCGAGTCCGGTTGCGGCAAGTCCACCACTGCTAATGTCATGTGCGGCCTGCAGGCCCCCACGAGTGGCAAGGTCTACTTTAAGGGCAAGGACGTCACCAAGCGTACTGCCGAGGATCGTCGTCACATGGGCCGCGTCATCTCGGTCGTGTTCCAGAACCCCGCGACGGCACTCAACCCTCGCATGGTCGTTCGCGAGCAGCTGCTCGACCCCATGCGCGTCCACAACCTGGGTACCGAGGCCGAGCAGGAGAAGCGCGTCAAGGAACTCCTGGAGCTCACCGGTCTGCCCAGCTCTGCCGCCGAGGTTCTTCCCGGCCAGCTTTCGGGCGGTCAGCGCCAGCGCGTGGCAATTGCCCGTGCCCTGTCGTTGAACCCTGACGCCATCATCGCCGACGAGCCCACCTCGGCTCTGGACGTTTCGGTCCGCGCGCAGATCCTCAACCTGTTGACCGATCTTAAGAAGGAGCTCGGCCTGGCTATGGTGTTCATTAGCCATGACATCCAGACGGTCCGCTACATCTCTGACGACATCATCGTCATGAACGGCGGCAAGATCGTCGAGCAGGGCGAGGCCAAGCAGGTCTTCCAGAACCCGCAGGACCCCTACACCAAGATGCTGCTCGGTGCTGCGCCGTCGCTGCTGCACCCCAAGCTTGGCGAGTAGGTTCGCTTTCCCTCCTGTGCGCCCGGCTCCCTTGCCGGGCGCACCCTCGTTGCGATTTCGAAAGGTTGGGTTCACGAGCCATGCCAAGCGCTCAGGAGCTACAACAGCAATTTGGTGGTTATCGGGGCGCCATGCCTCGTCCATCAGATTTCGATCTCTTTTGGAACGACCGCATGGCCGAGGCTGACGCCGTCGAGATCGACTATTCGGTCGAGGCGGCATCGATTGCCGATGCTGCGACCTGCCAGTTTTTTGACCTCTGGTATACCGGCATGTGTGGCGCCCGCCTGCATGCCAAGTATCTCAAGCCGGTTTCGGACGAGTCCGTGCCGCTGGTGCTACAGTTCCACGGCTATCCGGGCGCAAGCCGCAGCTGGTTCGAGCAGGCGTCGTTTGCGGGTATGGGCATGGCACTTGTCGCCCTCGACTGCCCCGGTCAGGGTGGCCCCTCCGAGGATATTGGTGGATTTGAAGGCACAACGGTTGCCGGGCATATCGTTGCCGGTATCGACGGCGACCCGGCCAATCTCTACTACGTACGCTTGCATCAGGATATCCGCATTCTGTGCCGCATTGTTCGCGAGCTCGAGGGCATCGATCTTGCCCGTGTTTTTGTGAACGGTGCGTCGCAGGGCGGTGGCTTGGGCATTGCGACCTGCGCGCTTAACAGCGAGCTTATCAATCGTGCCGCCATCCTCTATCCTTTCCTGTCGGATTTCCGCCTGGTCTGGGATTTGGATGCCGACGACATTGCCTACGAGGGCCTGCGCTATTGGTCTCGCTGGTTTGACGAGGACTCGACTCGTATTGACGAGGCCTATGCCAAGCTGGCGTATTTCGATTCCAAGAACTTTGCCCCCATGGTCAAATGCCCCGTGCTGTTTGGCACGGGAACGGCTGATATCGTCTGTCCACCGGCGACGCAGTTTGCGGTCTACAATAACCTGACCTGTGAGAAGCGCCATGAGTTCTTTGAGGGCTTTGGCCACGAGGAGATTCAGGATTTTGACGATCTGATCATTCCGTTTTTCTGCAAGGAAGGGGAGGCTCATGTCTAAGTGCGAGAGCAATGTCAATGAGCTGATTGACCCCGAGCTTGCGGGGATCTCTGGGACGGTTTCGTCAAGGCTCTCCGATTTCCGTGATTGGCGCGGCGATGCCTTGGCGGATGTTTCCGAGTTGGAGGCAGCCGCTTCGGACCTTGAGGTTTGCGGACTGACTGTCACGGCGATTGATTTCGCCAATCCGTGCGCGCGCTACTCCGAGGTTTCCTTTGAACTTGCCGGGGAAGTCGTACACGGCCGTTTGATTGAGCCCTCAGGTTGTGCCCGGGCATCCGAGCTTGTGCCGCTATGCCTGATGTTTCATGACATCGACCGACCCGTACGTGGATGGCATCACATGACGAGGTTTGCCGCCATGGGATATGCCGTGCTTGCGCTGGACGACGATGTGATTGGGCTCAGCGAGCTGAAGCAGGGGGTTACCTCGCCCGTTTTTGTTGAACGCGTCCGCTGGGGCTGTGCAATGGCAAAGGTCGCGCGCAATCTTGACGGCATGGACCCCGACCGCATCTTTGCATGGGGCGAGGGCCTTGGCGGTGGAGTCGCGCTGGCGGTTTCTGCTCTGGACGAGCGGGGCCTTGCCTGCACGGCGGTTGCCAATCCGCTTCCCGGCGGCCTCGAAGCGCTGTCGTCTCGGGTGCGCGGATCGGTACTCATGGGTACATCGCTCATGGATGCCGTGAGCGATCCCAAGAGCCAGTTTGCCGTATTCAACGGTCTTGAGTGTGACCGGAGGCATATTATCTATGCCAAATATGCTCACGAACGCATCAATGCGTTCGAAAACGAAGTCGTCGACTTCTTTAACCAAGCGTTCTACCTGTGTTCTTTGGCCTAGACGGCCTGGACACTGCCAACAAGAGTGGGCGGCATAGGGCCACCCGCCAGACAACTAAGGAGATTCTTGTGGCAACTCAGAAATTCACCGGTGTTATTCCTCCCGTCGTTGTTCCCGATACCGAAGATCACCAGCTCGACGTTGCCTCCTTTGAGCGCAGCATCAACCGCATGATCGACGCCGGCGTCGATGGCCTGTTCTTCCTGGGCTCTTCGGGTGAGGTCGTTTTCTCCACCGACGAGCGTCGTCGACAGATCATCGCCGAGGCCGTTCGAATCGTCGACCACCGCGTTCCTGTTCTGGTCGGCATCATCGATACCGAGACCGAGCGCATGATTGAGCACGGTAAGGTTGCTCAGGAGCTGGGCGCCGATGCGCTCGTTGCCACCTGCCCGTTCTATGCCCTGCAGGGCATGACCGAGGTCGAGGAGCATTTCCGCATCCTGCACGAGGAGCTCGACCTGCCCATCTTTGCCTATGACATTCCCGTGTGCGTTCACACCAAGCTCCCCTGGAAGCTCCTTGCAAAGCTCGGCGCCGAGGGCGTCCTTGCTGGCGTCAAGGATTCCTCGGGTGACGACGTCTCGTTCCGCTACCTCGTTCAGGAGAACGAGAAGAACGGCCATCCGATGAGCATCCTCACCGGCCATGAGGTCGTCGTCGACGGTGCCTACCTTGGTGGCGCCGACGGCTCTGTCCCGGGTCTCGCCAACGTTGAGCCCGAGGGCTACGTGCGTCAGTGGAAGGCCGCTCAGGCTGGTGACTGGGCTACCGTCAAAGCCGAGCAGGATCGCCTCAATGAGATTTCGCACATCTGGGACGTCACCTCGGGCGTCCAGGGCTATGCCGGTGGCGTTGGCGCCTTCAAGACCGCTATGAACCTCATGGGCATTTTCGACAGCCCGACCATGCCGCGCCCGGTGAAGGCCATGACCGGCGAGAACGTCGAGGCGATTAGGAAGGTCCTCCAGGACAACGGTCTCCTGTAAAGCTTTCCCGGGCACCCGATCTTGGGGCTCAAGCGATCGAGCGTGACCCATTAGGTCAATGCCCGACCGCTTTCACCCCAACCCCGGGCACTCGGGAAGCCTTTAGCAAGCTGCGGCGATAACACCGCCTTTATTTCCTGTAGTTGTTTTTATCTCCTAAGGAGAGCGACATGGAGAACAAGTACATCTGCTCCGTTGATATCGGTGGCACCAAGATTGCGACCGCCATTATGGAATATCCGGCTGATGGCGGCGTGCCCCATCCCGTATTTGAGGCTGAGGTTCCCACCGAGGCCCAAGAGGGCGGTGAGGCCGTCTTCCAGCGTATCGAGGCGTCCATCAAGGCCGCTCTCGAGGCGAATCCCGATGTCGAGGTCCTTGGCGTCGGTATCGGTGCCGCTGGCGTCGTCGATCCCAAGACGGGCGCCATCGCGTATGCCAACGAGATCATGCCCGGCTGGTCCGGCGTTCAGTTGGGGCCGCGTCTGCGCGAGGACCTCGGTCTTCCCGTTGCCGTTGTAGGCGACGTGCAGGCTCATGCTCTGGGTGAGGCCCATTGGGGCGTCGGCAAGGGCAAGTTCTCCGTCTTGTGTCTGGGCATCGGTACGGGTATCGGAGGCGCATATGTCGAGAACGGCCGCGTGATGCAGGGCTTCCATGGCGCTGCCGGCCATATGGGCCACATCGAGTGCTCGGCTGCCGCCGGCATTCCCTGCGCCTGCGGGCGTTCCGGCCATCTGGAGTCGGTGGCTTCGGGTACGTCGATTGGGCGCATGTACGACGAGCGCTTCGGTCGTGTTGACCCCAGCCGTCCCTCGGTTGGCCGCGACGTGAACGACCTGTGCCGCGCGGGTGACGCAAAGGCGACCGAGGTCATCCACGATGCCGGCTTTGCATTGGGCGCTAGCTTGGGCTCGCTCGCCAACATTCTGGATCCAGAGGTCATCGTGCTTTCGGGTGGCGTAATTCACCAGGGACCCGATTGGCGTTCGCAGACGTGGAAGGATTCGGTACACGAGGGCTATGCCAGCCAAGCGCTCGATCCGCTTCAGGACACGCCGATCCTCATCGGTTCTCTGGAGGGCGACGCACCGCTTATCGGTGCCGCCGAGCATCTTCTTGCCTCGTTAAAGTAAACGTATCTGCTGTAGGAGCCTCCCGAGATGACACGCCTCGGGAGGCTGTTCTGAGAAAGGTTATAGCCTTATGACCGTCGATCCTTTAATTCAATCCCTGAAGGGTAAGCTCATCGTGAGCGTTCAGGCGTATATGGGCGAGCCGCTTCGTACGCCCGAGACCATGGCTCAAATGTCTCGCGCTTGCGAACTCGGTGGCGCCGCCGCCATTCGTTGCCAGGGCCTTGCCGACATTGCTGCCATTAAGGGTCGTTGTGAGGTTCCTGTTATCGGCCTGTGGAAGGATGGACACGAGGGCGTTTACATCACGCCGACGCTGCGTCACGCCCGCGCCTGCGTTGCTGCCGGTGCTGACATCGTGGCGATTGACGCCACCGATCGTCCGCGCCCCGATGGCAAGTCGCTCGAGGACACTTTTCGTCCGCTGCACGAGGAGGGCGTGCTTCTGATGGCGGACTGCGCCACGATCGAGGATATCCGCCGCGCGGTCGACATGGGCTTCGATTTGGTTTCCACTACGCTTTCGCATGGCGTCGCCGCCATCGATTGCACCATGGCAGACGGCCCCGACCTGCCGCTTTTGCGCCAGGCAACCGAGGAGTTCCCCGGTCTTCCCATTATTTGCGAGGGCCGTGTGCATACGCCCGAGGAGGCTCGCGCCGCGATTGACGCCGGCGCCTGGGCCGTTGTCGTTGGCACTGCCATTACGCACCCCACAAGTATTACGAGTTGGTTCAAGGCTGCGCTTGAGGCGTAAGACGGGCCTCGTATCCGCTTGGGGCGGTATACTCAACTAAGGCAATTGATCGCGCGGGATCCGCTGGCCGGGTCCTGCGCTTATTTTAGGAGGCAGCACATGCAAAAGGGAGATGCCATGGATGCGGCGGAGCGCACGGAGCGCATTCCCGATATCGTCATCATCACCGGAATGTCCGGATCGGGCCGAACGCAAGCCATGCATGTGTTTGAGGACATGGGCTATTTTTGTATCGACAACCTGCCTCCGCGCCTGATTGCGCAGCTCGCAGAGCTTGTTGGCATCAATACGGGTGTGGGTAGACATCTTGCTGTTACCTGTGACCTTCGCAGCCAAGGCCTGTTTGATGAGCTGCTTGACGCCGTTGCCGCCTTGGAAGAGCGCGAGATGAGCTGTGACATTGTGTTTCTCGATGCATCTGATGAGGTGCTGATTCGCCGCTACAGCGAAAACCGCCGCCGCCATCCCATTGCGAAGCCGGGGGAGACCACGGCCGACGCCATCCAGCGCGAGCGTTTACAACTCCAGGGCGTGCGCGACCGAGCCGATATGATCATCGATACGAGCCGCCTTCGTACCTCTGCTTTACGCAATAAGCTGCGTGCGGCTTTTTCAGAGCTGTCCGACCAGCAGCTCATGGACGTCCACGTCTTCTCATTTGGCTTTAAGCATGGTATGCCCGTCGAGGCAGACATCATGATCGATGTTCGCTTCCTGCCTAATCCATTCTACGACCCCGAGATGCGCACGTTGACCGGCCTCGATAAGAAGGTCTCCGACTTTGTCCTGGACCATCCCAAGACGCAGGAGTTCTGGAAGGTTTGGACGCAGTTGCTCGATACGGTCATGCCGGGTTATATCGCGGAGGGCAAGCCGCAGCTTTCCATTGCCATCGGCTGTACGGGCGGCCAGCACCGCAGCGTTGCCATTGCAGAGGCTACGGCCCGATACCTGGAAGGTGCTCAGTATCACGTGAGCATTTCTCACCGCGACTTGTCGCGTGCCAACACGAAAGCATAGGTTTGAATGTCGTTTACCGCCGAGGTGCGTGACGAGCTTGCGCGCTGCGAACCCGAATGTGAATATTGCGATCTGTCGACACTTGCCGCTCTTACACGTGTGAGTGGCACGCTTTCGCTGGCGGGCTCTGGTCGGTACCGTTTGACGGTTGCGACCGAGACGGGTGCCGTTGCACGCACGATGATTACGCTGACGCACCGCATCCTCAAGCTCAAAACGGAGTTTACCGTTCGCAAGTCGGTCTTGCATAAGGTGCGAAACTATCTCATCACCTTGCCCGACCAGCCCGACCTCGATAAGGCTTTGGTTCTGCTGGGCATTCTCGACCGCAGGGGAGGACTCGTCGCCGGTGTGCCGCGCCATATCGTCGCCCGGCCCTGCTGCAGGCTCGCCTACATTCGCGGCGCTTTGATTGCCGGCGGCTTTGTGGCAGACCCGCGTGGCGATTTTCACCTGGAGATTGCGGTGCAGGGCGAACAATACGCCAAGGGGCTTTGCGACCTGTTGGAGCAGGTCGGGGTTCATGCACGCGTCAACGCCCGGCGAGGATCATATGCCGTGTACATCAAGAGCGCCGAGGAGATTGAGCATTTGCTCAAATTGATTGGCGCCAAGCGCAGCGTTGCCGAAATCGAGGAAGCCCGTGCGGTCAAGTTGGTGAAAAACGACGTAAATCGTCGCGTGAATGCTGAGCTGGCCAACCAGACGAGAAGCGCCGGCGCTGCCCAACATCAGCTCGCGCTTATCGAGGAGCTTGAGCGACGCGGCATGCGCGATGTGCTCCCGGATGCCTTGGCGGCCTTTTGTGACTTACGTGAGCGCTATCCCGATCTCTCACTGCGAGATTTGGGGGAGATGGCCGACCCTCCTTTGTCAAAGTCGGCCCTATATCACCGTGTTTTGCGTCTTGAAAAGCTCATTGAAGCGAACAGGTAGTTTAAAGCGGCAGTTTATATAGTACTTGAACTGCTGTTTTATGCTTTAAAACGTTTTAAAGCAAATTTGATTTTCAATTTCGAGCATTCTCGTGAAATTCAAGTCAAAAAAAAGGTATATTAGGCGAGTGGTTAGTTTGTGGGCCTCAACGGCGGGCGCTGTAGCTTGCGGGGGCCTTACGAAAGGAGACACAATGGCAGTAAAGGTTGCTATTAACGGCTTCGGTCGCATCGGTCGTCTGGCCTTCCGTCAGATGTTCGGTCATGAGGGCTCCGAGATCGTCGCTATCAACGACCTCACCTCTCCCGATATGCTCGCTTACCTGCTGAAGTACGACTCCACGCAGGGCAACTATGCTCGCGATCACGAGGTCGTCGCTGGCGAGGATTCCATCACCGTTGACGGCAAGGAGATCAAGATCTACAAGGAGGCCGACGCCAACAACCTGCCTTGGGGCGACCTCGACGTCGACGTCGTTCTCGAGTGCACTGGCTTCTACACCAGCAAGGCTAAGGCTCAGGCCCACATCAACGCTGGTGCCAAGAAGGTCGTCATCTCCGCTCCGGCCGGCAGCGATCTGCCCACCATCGTGTACAACGTCAACCATGAGACGCTGACCGCTGAGGACAACATCATCTCCGCTGCTTCCTGCACCACCAACTGCCTCGCCCCGATGGCCAAGGGTCTGAACGACTTCGCTCCCATCGTGTCCGGCATCATGACCACCATTCACGCCTGGACTGGCGACCAGATGCCGCTCGACGGCCCGCAGCGCAAGGGCAACAAGCGTCGTAGCCGCGCCTGCGCCGTCAACATCGTCCCCAACACCACCGGTGCTGCCAAGGCTATCGGCCTGGTTCTCCCCGAGCTCAACGGTAAGCTCATCGGTGCCGCCCAGCGCGTCCCGACGCCGACCGGCTCCCTCACCAACCTCTACGCTGTCGTTGACAAGAAGGTTACCGCCGACGAGGTCAACGCCGCTATGAAGGCCTACGCTGCCACCATCTCCGAGACCTTCGCTTACAACGAGGACGACATCGTCTCCACCGATATCATCGGCGAGACCCATGGCTCCATCTTCGACGCCACTCAGACCATGTGCTCTGACCTCGGCAACGGCCAGACCCTCGTTCAGGTTACCTCTTGGTACGACAACGAGAACTCCTACACCTCTCAGATGGTCCGCACCATCAAGTACTTCGAGAAGTTCGTTGCTTAATTTGGCTTTTAGCGAATAGCTCGTTGAGCGTCTAAAAAAGGGCGCGGCCTTATAGGGCTTACACCCTAAGGTCGCGCCCTTTTTATAAGAAATCGTCTGCCGTAATGGGAGGCAGACACGTACGAAAGGTAGAAGCAAACATGGCCTTTACCAAGAAGACCGTCCGCGACATCGATGTCGACGGCAAGCGCGTTCTCGTCCGCGTTGACTTCAACGTGCCTATCAAGGATGGCGTCGTTGGCGACACCACCCGTATCAAGGCTGCCCTGCCCACCATCAACTATCTCGTTGAGCACAATGCTCGCGTTATCCTCATGAGCCACCTTGGCCGTCCTGAGGGCACCGGCTTCCAGCCCGAGCTTTCCCTCGAGCCCGTCGCCAAGAAGCTCGCCGAGCTCTCTGGTCTCGATGTTGCTTTTGTCGCCGACACTTATGGCGAGAAGGCCGCCGAGGCCGTCGCCGCCGTCGAGCCGGGCAAGGTCCTCGTTCTCGAGAACGTCCGTTTTGACAAGCGTGAGAAGAAGAACGATCCTGAGATCGCCAAGACCCTCGCTTCCTATGGCGACGTCTTCGTCCTCGACGCCTTCGGTACCGCTCACCGCGCCCAGGGTTCCGTCGTGGGTCCCGCCGCTTACCTGCCCGCAGTCGCTGGCTTCCTTCTGGAGAAGGAGGTCGACACGCTGACCGGTATCTTCGCCGAGCCCGAGCGTCCCTTCGTCGCCATCGTCGGCGGTTCCAAGGTTTCCTCCAAGATCGGCGTTCTCGATCACCTTATCGACTCCGCCGACACCCTGATTATCGGTGGCGGCATGGCTTATACCTTCTTCCTGGCTCAGGGCATGACCGTCGGTCAGTCCCTCAAGGAAGAGGACTGGGTCGAGCGCGCTGGCGAGATGCTCAAGAAGGCCGAGGAGAAGGGCGTCAAGATCCTGCTCCCCATCGACAACCGTGTTGCCGACCACTTTGGCGAGGACGCTGTCCCCGAGGTTGTCGCTTCCGACGCTATCCCCGACGACCGTGAGGGCATGGACATCGGCCCCAAGACCGAGGAGCTCTACGCCGAGGCCGTCAAGGGCGCCAAGACCGTATTCTGGAATGGCCCCATGGGCGTCTTTGAGTTCGACAACTTCGCTCACGGCACCCAGGCTATCGCCGAGGCCGTCGCCGAGGCTGATTGCACCTCGATCATCGGTGGTGGCGATTCCGTCGCAGCCGTCAACAAGTTTAACCTGGCCGACAAGATGAGCTGGATCTCCACCGGCGGTGGCGCTTCCATGGAGCTCGTCGAGGGTAAGGCCCTGCCCGGAGTGGAGGCGCTTCTCGATGCCTAATCGCACCCTTCTTATCGCTGGTAACTGGAAGATGAACAACGACGTCGCCGAGGCTGCCAAGCTCGCCGACGAGCTGGCCCAGGCTCTGCCCGAGGTTCCGGCTGGCGTCGAGGTGCTCGTCTGCCCTCCGACCATCGACATTACTACGGTTCATGACCGCATTCAGGCTGCCCCCATCGCCCTCGGTGCACAGAACGTGTACTGGGAGGCCAAGGGTGCCTTCACCGGTGAGTCCTCTTGCGACATGCTCAAGTCCGCTGGCTGCACCTACTGCATCATCGGCCACTCCGAGCGTCGTGACTACTTCCACGAGACCGATGAGGACCAGAACAAGAAGGCTAAGGCTCTCGTTGCCGCCGGTCTTGTTCCCGTCTTCTGCTGCGGTGAGTCCCTTGAGGTTCGCGAGGCCGGCACCTATGTCGAGCATGTCGTGAACCAGGTCAAGGCTGGTCTCGAGGGTCTTGAGATCACCTGCCCCAAGCAGGTCGTCGTCGCCTACGAGCCCATCTGGGCCATCGGCACCGGCAAGACCGCTACCGCCGAGGACGCTCAGGAGGTCTGCGGCGCTATCCGTGAGACCCTCAAGGAGATGTTCGGCGAGGAGCTCGCCAACGGCATCCGCGTTCTTTATGGTGGCTCCGCCAAGCCCGCCAACATCGCTGAGCTTGTTGCCAAGCCCGACGTTGACGGCGCCCTCGTGGGCGGCGCTTCGCTCAAGGCTGCCGACTTCGCCTCTATGGTCGTCAAGGCAGGCGAGTAGGGTATATGGCACAGCGTCATCTTCCTGCACTCCTAATCATCATGGATGGCTGCGGCTTGGCTCCGGCCGACGGCGAGAACGCCGTCGCTGCCGCCAAGACGCCCTTCCTCGATAGCCTGTACGAGAAGTATCCTCACACCACGCTCGGTGCTTCGGGCGAGGACGTGGGCCTTCCCGACGGCCAGATGGGCAACTCCGAGGTGGGTCACCTCAACATCGGTGCCGGCCGCATCGTGTTTCAGGAGCTTTCGCGCATCAACAACGCCATCAAGGACGGCTCCATCGCCAAGAACGAGGTTTTCGTCAAGGCTATGGATGACGTCAAGGCCGAGGGCAAGACCCTGCACCTCATGGGCCTCATGAGCCCCGGCGGTGTTCATTCTCACATGAACCATGTCGAGGCCCTGGTCAAGATGGCTGCCCAGTATGGCATTAAGACCGTTCGCGTTCACGCCTTTATGGATGGCCGCGACGTCGATCCGCAGTCCGGTGCCGGCTACATGAGCGAGTTCTGCGCCTTCCTGGCCAAGATCTCCGAGGAGACTGGTTGCGACGCTCGCGTTGCTACCGTCTCGGGCCGTTATTGGGCCATGGACCGCGACAACCGTTGGGAGCGCATCGAGCGCGCCTACGACGTCATGGTCAATGCGTCCGATGCCGATACCGACCCCGTTGCCGGTATCAAGGCCTACTACGAGAAGGATCCGCGCGGCGATGAGTTCGTTGAGCCGTTCGCTGCCCACAACGAGGGCATCCACGAGGGCGACGCGGCCATCTTCTTCAACTTCCGTCCCGACCGCGCTCGTCAGATGACCCGCGTGTTCACGGACAAGGAGTTCGACGGCTTTGAGCGCGAGCAGATCAAGCTCTCGCACTTTGTGACGATGACCGAATACGATCCGACGTTTGACGTCGAGGTCGCCTTCCCCAAGACGTTCCCCGAGAACGTTCTGGCCGACGTTATCGCAGCCAATGGCCTGAAGCAGCTGCACACCGCCGAGACCGAGAAGTACGCCCACGTGACGTTCTTCCTTAACGGCGGCATCGAGGAGCCCAAGGAAGGCGAGGAGCGCGTGCTCGTCGCTTCCCCCAAGGTTGCTACCTACGATTTGCAGCCCGAGATGAGCGCTCCCGAGGTTACCGAGAAGCTCGTCGCTGCCATCAACGAGGATCGCGCTGATTTCTACATCGTGAACTTCGCGAACTGCGATATGGTTGGTCACACCGGTGTCTTTGACGCGGCCGTTAAGGCCGTCGAGGCTGTTGACGATGCCCTGTCCAAGGTTGTCCCGGCGATTCTCGCTAAGGGCGGCTTTGCGCTGATTACCGCCGACCACGGCAACGCCGATCACATGTTTGACGTTGCTTCCGACGGTTCCAAGCATCCGTTTACGGCTCACACCACCAACCGCGTGCCGTTCATCATCGTTGATGAGAAGGCACAGCTCACCGGTATCGAGGACGGTCGACTTTCCGATATCGCCCCGACTATGCTCACCATGGCTGGTCTGGAGCCTTCCGCCGAGATGACGGGCCGCGTGCTCGCGACCGAGGCCTAAGAGAAAACGCCAAGCGTTTCTTTGCAAGGGGGTTGACCATATTCGGGCAACCCCCTTTTTGGTATTTCTGCCATTTCTACCTCGTCCCCAAATGGCAGGTGGGGAGTGTCGGGGGTTGTGGTACAGTACTAGAGTTTGAATTGTTCTATTAAGGAGCTTCTCTATGGGTCCGTTTCAGATTCTGCTGTTTGTAGTTTGGGCTGTCTCTGCCGTGGCGCTGACGATTCTCGTCCTGATGCATTCCGGTAAGGGCACCGGCGTTTCGGATATGATCGCCAGCTCGCTGTATAACTCCAGCTCTGCCACGGGCGTTATGGAGCAGAACCTTGACCGCCTGACCGTCATCATGGCTGTCGTGTTTGCCGTGTGCGTCGTGCTGTGCATGTTCTTCTTCCCGCAGGGCATCGTGGGCTACTAAGCACGAGCCGCATAAAAAAATTGAAAAGGGTTCCGCAAGTGCGGGACCCTTTTTGTTTAAAGACTTGTAACAGAGCCAGAATATCACCACATACTGCGCCCAACTAAAGAAATTCTCGACCGTTAACCGGAATTAGCCCCAAATCGTGCATAAAATGCGCTACTGTATTGAAAACGATGGCCTGTTGTGCATAACCAGCCATAGCAACGGGCGGCGTTTCGATAGTTCGGATCGGATTGTCTCGACATATGTCCGACTGAACATTTCTTTGTCCTATCTCATAAGGAGGATGGCATGGCTGATTCTATGTTCCACCAGCCCGTTATGGGTCGTCGCGCCTTTGTCGGCGGTACCCTTGCTGCGAGCTCCATGGCTTTTCTTGCCGCATGCGGCAAGAAGGGCGGCGACGCTTCCGGTTCTGAGTCCGGTTCGACGCTGAACTTCTACATCAATAACCCGGTCTGCATCGACCCCTACAATGTCCAGGAGGACCAGGGCACTCAGGTCGAGTACCAGCTCTTTGACGCTCTGACCTCTTATGACGCCGAGAAGGGCGAGATCGTTCCGCTGGCTTGCGAGTCCTTCGAGGCCAACGACGACGCCACCGAGTTTACCTTCAAGATCAAGAAGGCCAAGTTCCACAACGGTGATGACGTTACCTCCAAGTCCTTCAAGCTCGGTTGGGAGCGTCTGGTCAGCACCAAGTCCGCTGTCGCTAAAGAGTATGGTCCTTCCGAGGTCTCCTATCACCTTTCCATGGTCGAGGGCTATGACGATCTGCTTGCCGGTAACACTACTGAGCTCAGCGGTGTTACCTGCCCTGACGATGAGACCCTCGTCGTCAAGCTGACTTCCGCTTACGCCGACTTCCCCTTCGTCGCCTCTCATCCGGCTCTGTCCCCGGTTCCCGAGTGCGCCGAGTCCGATGTCAAGAGCTTCTACCTTGCCCCGATCGGTAACGGCCCGTTCATGATGGACGGCAAGTGGGAGGATGGTCAGGAGATCAACCTCAAGAAGTTCGACGATTACTATGGCGACAAGGCCAAGATCGATAGCATCCACTTCCAGGTCATCAAGGACGTGGAGACCGCTTACAAGGAGTTCCAGGCCGGTAACCTTGACATCTGCGACGTTCCCGTTGCTCAGATCGACGCCGCCAAGAAGGATCGCGGCGAGTCCAAGGACGGCTACACCATGGGCGACGGCGAGCGCATGCTGCTCGGCGCCGAGCCTTCCACCTACTACCTGACCTGCAACACCACGGCCGAGCCGTTCAACAACGCCGATCTGCGCAGGGGCATCTCCCTGGCCATCAACCGTGAGGCCATCTGCAAGACCATCTTCAAGGGTACCCGCACCCCCGCTGACGGCATTGTTCCTCCGGGCATCGATGGCTACAAGGAGGGCGCATGGGAGTTCTGCGCCTACGACGTCGACAAGGCTAACGAGTATCTCGACAAGGTTGCTCCCGCTGACGCCAACGGCGATCGTGGCATTAACGTGACTCTGTCCTACAACCAGGACGGTGGCCACAAGGAGATCATGGAGTCCATCATCGGTGACCTTGCCAAGGTTGGCATTACCGCCGTCTCCGATACCCCCGAGTGGTCTGCCCTGCTCGAGCAGTACCAGAACCTCAACTATCAGTTCGGTCGTCTGGGCTGGATTGCCGACTATCCGATCATGGACAACTTCCTGTATCCGCTGTTCCACTCCGACTCCCTCGGTGGCGACAACCGTTCTGGTTACAACAACCCCGAGTTCGACGCCAAGGTCGACGAGGCCCGTACCACGATTGACGACGAAGAGCGCGTCGCTAAGATGCAGGAGGCCGACGCAATGGTCGCTGCTGACTGCCCGGTCATCCCGCTGATGTTCTACACGCACACCATCGCCGGCTCCGATCGCATCAAGTACCTCTATGTCGATCCGCAGAAGCACGCCGATCTGGGTACCGCTGAGCTCGCCTAAGAGTTTTGCAACTTCCGTGAGGGTCAAGTATTTACGTAGACCTCATGGGAAACATACAGTTCTCCCTAACCTGGGGTAAACTGGCTGATGGTAATTTTGGGATGCCGGTCTGGCGATCGGCATCCCATTTAAGTTAATCCCTAGATAGGGGAGTGGTATGGGTAAGTACATCGTTAAACGTGTGCTTCAGTTCATCCCGGTATTTTTGGGCGTTACGCTGATTCTGTTCGCCCTCCAGAATATCGTGCCGGGAGATCCGATCAAGCTGATCGGTGGAGACAAGGCTCTGTCCCCCGAGGTGGAGCTTCAGCTTCGCGTCCGCTATCACCTGGTCCAATCGGACGAGGACGGCAACGCGATCCTTGACGAGAACGGCGACCCCGTTCAAACGTCGCTCGTGGACCGTTACTTGTATTACATGAACGGCCTGCTTCATGGCGATCTGGGTAATTCATATCAGCGCAAGCTGCCGGTTACGGAAATCTTTGCCCAGAAGTATCCGTATACGGTCAAACTTGCCGCATGCGCCATCGTACTCGAGGCAATCATGGGTATCGGTGCGGGTATCATTTCGGCGGTAAAGCGTTATTCCTTCTGGGATATTTTGGTAACGCTCACCACGTCGATCCTCGTTGCCGTCCCGGCCTTCTGGCTCGGTATGTTGCTGCAGCTGTTCTTTGGCGTCATTCTCAAGGACGCCACGGGCGGTGCATTCTCCATGCCGATCTCGGGTGCCGGTGGTTCCAGTTCTCAGTATCAGGATTGGATGCACTATGTGCTTCCGACCATTACGCTGGCTTCGGTTTCGACCGCTTATTCCGCCCGCATTATGCGCTCGCAGCTGCTTGACGTCATGAGCCAGGATTACATCCGTACGGCAAAGGCCAAGGGTCTCTCCAATCGCGCGATCATCATCAAGCATGCGCTTAAGAATGCACTCATCCCCGTCGTTACCTATATTGGTGTCGACTTCGGTGCCATGCTTTCGGGCGCCATCCTGACCGAGACGGTTTTTAACTGGCCCGGTATCGGCTATGAGGTCTATCGCGCCATTAGCATGCGTGACTGGCCCATCGTTATGGGCGGCGTTACGCTCATCGTCGTCGTCGTCATGGTGATCAACCTGCTCGTCGACATTAGCTATGCATTCCTCGACCCGCGCATCCGCCTTGGCGGTCCGTCGGATAAGGCCTAAGGGAGGTACGTCTCATGCAGGAAACTGATTCTCAGTCTCAGGAGCAGGCTGCCGCCACCATGGCCGCATCTGCTCCCGCCAAGTCTCGCACGCTGTGGGGCGACGCTTTTAAGCGTCTTCGTAAGAACAAGCTCGCCGTTATCGGTGTCTGCTGGATCATTATCGTCGTTGTGGTTGCCTTGACCGCAGATCTGTGGGCTAAGCCCTGGCTCGGTTCGCCGACGGCTTCCGATTCGACCACCATGGCCGAGACGTCGCTGCTGGCTCCGTGTGCAGAGCACCCGTTTGGCACCGACTCCCTTGGCCGTGACATTCTCGTCCGCGTTATCTACGGTGCACGCGTTTCGCTGTCCGTCGGCATTATGGCCACTGCGATCTCCACGGTGATTGGTCTGGTCATGGGCGCTCTGGCCGGTTTCTACGGCGGCATCTGGGATACGATCATCATGCGCTGTGCGGACATCTTCCTTGCGTTCCCGTACGTGCTGTTCGTTGTCGCCATGATCGCCGTTATCGGCCGTGGTCTTCAGAACGTCTTTATCGCCATCGGTATTCTTGGCTGGCCTTCGATTGCGCGCGTCTTCCGATCCGCGATCTTGACGGTCAAGGAAAACGACTATGTTGACGCTGCGCGCGCGATGGGTGCATCTGATGCTCGTATCGTCGTGCGTCACATCTTCCCGAACTCCGTTGCCTCCATCGTGGTCTACGCGACTATGAACATTGGTGGCGCCATTCTGACCGAGTCCGCTCTGTCCTTCCTCGGCATGGGCGTTATTCCGCCTACGCCTTCGTGGGGCTCCATGATTCAGGACGGCCAGCAGTATCTTCTGACTGCTCCCTGGATGATGATCATGCCCGGTCTGGCAATTCTCTCGACGGTGCTCGCCTTCACCCTGCTGGGTGACGGTCTGCGCGACGCCCTCGACGTCAAGATGAAGGACGCATAAGGATGAAGAAGAACAAGAACTATGTGGACCTGAAGGACCAGCCGGTTCCCGAGGGCCAGCATCTGCTCGAGGTTGATGACCTTAAGATGTATTTCCACACCGAGGATGGCGTCGTTCGTGCTGTCGATGGTGTGTCCTACACGCTCGATCGTGGCGAGACCCTGGGTGTCGTCGGTGAGTCCGGCTCCGGTAAGTCCGTGACCGCCATGACCATCATGGGTCTTATCTCGATGCCTCCGGGAAAGATTGAAGGCGGTGACGTTCGCTATCGCGGTCGTTCTATCCTCGAGATGACCGAGGAAGAGATGCAGCACATTCGTGGCAACGATATCGCGATGATCTTCCAGGATCCTATGACCTCCTTGAACCCGGTCTATAAGATCGGCAAGCAGGTGGGTGAGGGCCTTCGTCTGCACCGTGGCTACTCCAAGCAGGAGGCGCTCAAGCGCGCCACCGAGCTTTTGGACCTCGTTGGCATTCCCGAGCCCGAGAAACGCGTCAATGAGTATCCACACCAGTTTTCTGGTGGTATGCGTCAGCGCGTCATGATTGCCATGGCCCTTGCCTGCGATCCCGATATTCTGATTGCCGACGAGCCCACGACTGCCCTGGACGTTACCATTCAGGCTCAGATTATTGAGCTTATGCAGGAAATGCAGGAGAAGAACGGCAACGCCATCATCATGATTACCCATGACCTGGGTGTTGTCGCCGATATGGCCGACAAGATCATGGTTATGTACGCCGGCCGTCCCGTCGAGTTCGGTACTGCTGAGGAAATCTTCTACGAGAGCCGTCACCCTTATACCTGGGGCCTGATTCGCTCCATCCCGGAGCAGGCCATCGATGAGAAGAAGCCGCTTACGCCGATTCACGGCAACCCGCCTTCGCTCATGAACCTGCCCGAGGGTTGTGTGTTCTCGCCTCGTTGCCCCTATGCGACCGATAGGTGCCGCAAGCAGCGCCCCGAGCGTTTTGTCACCGAGTCCGGCCACTATTCTGCGTGTCATTATTCCGGTGACCCCGAGTTCCTCAAGAACGCCCCTGAAACGTCCCGCACACGTAAGGATTCCAAGAAGGGAGGCGAGGCGTAAATGGCAGACAATAACGAGCGCACTCCGCTACTGAAGGTCGAGCACCTCTCTAAGGAGTTCTCCGCAGAGTCCGGCATGTTCGCCAAGCGTTTTTCCAAGCGCGTCGTCTCTGCTGTAAACGACATCTCTTTTGAGATTTATCCTGGTGAGACCTTTGGTCTGGTTGGTGAGTCTGGTTGCGGTAAGTCCACTACGGGTCGCACCATCATGCGCCTGACCAAGCCGACCGCCGGTAAGGTGTTCTTCCAGGGTAAAGATGTTGCCGAAATGAGCAAGCATGAGATCAAGGATATGCGTCGCGAGATGCAGTTTATCTTCCAGGATCCTTATGCCTCGCTGAATCCTCGCATGACCATCGGCGAGATCGTCTCCGAACCCATGACCATTCACGGCGTGGGAACCAAGGAGGAGCGCATTGAGCGCGTCCGCGAGCTTCTCGACGTTGTCGGACTGAACCCCGAGCACATCAACCGCTATCCTCATGAGTTCTCGGGTGGCCAGCGTCAGCGTGTCGGCATTGCCCGCGCTTTTGCGCTGAAGCCCAAGCTGATTATCTGTGACGAGCCGGTATCCGCTCTGGATGTGTCCATTCAGGCCCAGGTTCTGAACCTGCTTAAGGAGCTGCAGGACAAGTTTGGTACGGCGTATCTGTTTATCGCCCACGACCTGTCCGTCGTTCAGCACATCTCCGATCGCGTTGCCGTTATGTATCTGGGTAAGGTGGTCGAGGTTTCTGACTGGAAGACGCTCTATAGCAAGCCTCACCACCCGTATACGCAGTCGCTGCTGTCTGCCGTGCCGGTTCCCGATCCGGATATCCAAAAGTCCCGTAAGCGCATCATCCTCGCCGGCGATCCGCCGTCACCGCTGGATCCGCCGACTGGCTGCCGTTTCCACACGCGCTGCCCGATCGCGCAGGGCATCTGCTCCGAGAAGCTTCCCGAGTTTAGGGAAGTCGCACCGGGCCACTGCTGCGCCTGCCACTTCGCCGAGCCGTTCCCGATTAAGGAATCGCACATCGACCTGTAGTCGGTTGTTTTCGTCCGGGCCCGTGCTGGACTTAGTTTTCAGAACGTCCTCGACCATGGAAACCCCCTTATCCTGCTCCTTCGGAGCTGCGGATAAGGGGGTTTCCTGGTCTGCGGAATGTTCTGAAAACTAAGTCCAGCACGGGCCCTGTGTTACCACTGCAGGGGGGGGGCGATTCCTTGATCGCTCACTTTATCTAATAAGAAATTTAGTGAGGCCGGAGCTTTAGCTCCGGCCTCCTTATATAAGGGCTCGGCAAAGCCGAGCCACTAAATTTATATCAGCCCCCAGAACATGATTGAGAACTGTGCATGAAGCATGTGCCCCTAGGGCAGGAATGAGGTTGCCTTCCAACGCATTCCGCAGGGGGCGGCATTATTTTGTAGCGCGAAGCGCAGATCAAAATAATGCCGCATGCCCGAGGACGCGTTGGAAGGCAACCTCATTCCTGCCCGAACAGGTCAGTCTACCTGCGCATTTTCAAATTCGTAAACTTTTTTGAAAAAAGTGCTTGCACAGTTCTCGAATCATAGGTTATTATCTTCCTCGTTGAAAGCGCGGGTCCAACAAAACGAACTGCGAATCAACAATATAGCATGTCGGAGTGGCGGAATTGGCAGACGCGCTAGCTTGAGGTGCTAGTGACCGCTTTTTGGTCATGCGGGTTCAAGTCCCGCCTCCGACACCATCGCATTTGAGAAGCCTCTTCGGAGGCTTTTTTGTTACCGATAGACGGTGAGGTTCACGATGGAAACGCTTGAGCGCAATGAGTGGGTTGACGTTGCCCAATTGGTCGATATTACGAGCGATGCTGTCATTATCTGCGAGCTCGACGGAACCATTTTGCATGTAAACAATCGCTTGCTCGACTTGATCTGCGAGGAACGTTCCGATGTGATCAACGGGGACGTTAAAGATTTCTTGTACTCGTCAGCATTTGAACGCGCGACAGAACATCGTCTTCCTTTTGAGACCAATGGTACCGAGAGCGAGTTGATGCTTAAGCTAAGTGACGGCTCCTTTATTCCCGTCCTAGTTTGTGCCGGCTCGGTTACGCCGCCTCGTATCTTTGGCCGCCGTGCGCCGCGTGTTCTCGTGGCGCTCCATAGTATCGAAGAGCAGTATTCGCATGACCGTCAGCTCAAGCGTGCGCTTTCGGAGCTCAGAGTGGCGAATAAGCGCCTCTCGGGCACGTTGTCGGTCATTATGAGCACGGTGGGCTCCGATGAGCTGCCTAGTTTGTTGGATACCGTTTTGAACCAGCTTGTAGGAACCCTCGATGCCTCGGGTGCTGCCATCTATTTTTCTGAGAGCGGCGGTTTTAAGCTTCGCGGTGTTTCCAAGGAGCTGTATGACAGCTACCTGCCCGAGTTTATGCCGTATGGTGCGGGTATCCCGACGTATGTGCTCCGTGAGTCTCGTGCCTGCCGCCTGTCGATTCAGCAGGACCTTGAGGGCGATAGGATTGCCTCGGGTATGTTCATGGACCTGGACAATCGTTCTAAGCACCTGCTACGCATGCAAGATATGCCTCCATACCGCAGCGAGATATGTCTTCCCGTGTTTTATGGCACTCAGGTGCTCGGTGTGTTGGAGGTCGGTTGGAAACGTCCGCAGGCGCCGCTTGCCTATGATGTCAACGTGCTCGAGGTCATTTGCGATTATCTCTCCATCCAACTAGTCGGCATGGCATCGAGTCTACGTTCACGTCGCACGGCAGAGCTTGGCCGTTCTCTCAACGTGCTGCGCGATGAGTTGTTTGCCTATCTCGATGATCCTATTGCCGCCTCGCGTGCGGTGTCGACCGAAATCTGCGCTGTGCTCAGTTGCCATTTCTGCCCCGTGGAGTATGATGCGGGCCTCGGAACCTATGTCATCGATTTTGAGGGCGGCAGTCGTGTGGCATTGCCGGGCGATCCGGAGTCACTCTTCTTTTCTGTCACGACGCCGGCGGCGCGCCTGGGGGCAATTTCCGATGGATTTGAGACATCGGTGCTGGGCGGGACGAGCGCCGACGACCTCAAGCACGTGCGCCTTACGCGCGTGGACGAATCCACGACTATGGGCGCATGGTTGAGAGCCCACGGCCTGCCGTGTCAGGGACTTTATGTCGATTCCGGTATCGAGGCGGGGCGCTGCCGCTCGGAGGCGGATGGTACGAGAAGCAACGATGCGATTGTGCCCGCTGATATCGCCAAGGGACCGACGAGGCGCGTTTTGCTGCTCCGTGATGGCAGCCAGGAGCCAATCGACGACCTTGAATACGACTACATGGTGCATTTGGCACACGACTTTGAGCTGATCTATGAGGGCGAGTCTCAAAAGCGTGAAGAGCGTCATATCGCTCAGACGCTTCAGATTGGCATGAGAAATTCGCTAGGCGACGTTCCGGGCATCGCAACCGATTCGGTATACCTGTCGGCAACGAATTCGGCGTTGGTTGGTGGTGACTTCTATACGCTTGTCCGTCTTCCAGACGATTGCGCCGTTATGATATTGGGCGATGTCTCCGGCAAAGGAATTGAGGCGGCGTCGATGTCGGCACTCGTCAAGACGGCGTTGACGGCTTATGCCTGGGAGGGTGCGGGACCCGCTCGCATGGCCCGCTCGCTCAATAGCATGCTCATGGGCTTTTCGAGGGTCGAGACGTTTGTGACGGCGTTTATCGCCAAGATTGATCTTAAAGCGGGCCGTGCTACCTATTGCTCTGCGGGACATCCTCCCACTATGGTCATTAGGCCGTCGTCGACGCCGCATGGCGGAGGAGAGACCTGCGGGGGAGAAGTGGAGCTCCTTGGGTGCCAATCGGGCGTGATCGGTGCCTTTGAGAGCATGGTGTACGAGACGGGCGTGTTTACGTTCGATCCTGGTGACATGCTGTTTATGTATACCGACGGAACGATCGAAGCACGCGACCGCTCGGGTGCTTTCTTTGGCGAGCAACGCCTGCGCGACCTTCTACTCTCTGTTTCGGGTGAGGGCGTATCGGGCATCTGCGGTAAGGTCTTGGGCGAGCTTGACCGCTTTACCGACTCGGCGCTGGACGATGACATTGCATTGGTGTCCCTTGAGTTTTTACGGGGTCGATCGTAGGTCGCGACGTTGGGCATACAGAATCCTAACGGTTGCAGAAAAGTTTGCATCGAGCGAGCTCTTTTGGGGAACCATGGTCGCATGAATGAGTGGAATGACATAGCGGTTTTGACGCCACCGGGCGATATCGATATCGCCTCGGTGCCCGAGCTGCGCCGACGGTTGGATAATTTAATCGACCGGGGCGTGCGCCGTGTTGTCATCAATTGCCAGACCGTGGCTTTTATCGACTCGACGGGTTTGGCGTTTTTGCTTACGCGTGCCAGAGAGCTTATGAGACGAGAAGGGCTGCTTTCGCTTGTTAACGCCTCCGATGAGGTCGTTCGCTTTTTGGAGATTGCCCGACTTGTCGACATCCTTCATGTTGCGGGTCCGGTGCGGGAGTCGATTCCCGCCATTCCGGTGGGGGAGTTGCCGCGATGGAGCAAGAGCGTCAAGGTGCAGCGAGGCATCGAGAATCTCCCGTATTATCGGCACCGTGTGGCCGAGCTTCTCGAATCGCTTCCCCTGAGGCGTGATGAGCGCTATGACGTCGCATTAGCGTTGGGGGAGGCATTGGGTAACGCATATGACCATGCGGGCGGTGTTGGCTGCATCCTGACGGTTCAGGCCTATGGGGACCGTGTTGTGCTTGAGGTGCTTGATCGAGGTTCTGGCTATTCTATCGATGGGGCGAGCGAACCGATGGCATCCGAGGAACGCGGACGCGGTATCAAGCTTATGCGCATGCTCGTCGATAATGTGGAGGTTGCCCGTCGCACGGATGGTGCCGGCACACGCGTTCGGATGGTGAAGCTGTTTAGTTCGGCATTGGAATCGTGCGCTTAGCGCCTTGGGCCGACATGATTTCCCTGCGTGAACTTGCTTTGGGCAACTTTTTTGAAAAAAGTACTTGCGTCTTTTGGATAACTCGCGTAAATTAATAACCCGCAAGCGGACATGGCTCAGTTGGTAGAGCACAACCTTGCCAAGGTTGGGGTCGCGGGTTCGAGCCCCGTTGTCCGCTCCATTGCATTTCCGGACCGTTCTTAACGGTCCTTTTTCGGCGAAGTGGCCAAGTGGTAAGGCAGAGGCCTGCAAAGCCTTTACCCCCGGTTCGAATCCGGGCTTCGCCTCCAGGCAACATCCGGGCGCTCCGGCGCCCGTTTTGTTTTACATATGCGGACATGGCTCAGTTGGTAGAGCACAACCTTGCCAAGGTTGGGGTCGCGGGTTCGAGCCCCGTTGTCCGCTCCAAGCACAACAGCCCGACTACCACGGTAGCCGGGCTTTTTCGTACCCATTGCAGAGGCTCGAACCCGAGAGGGAGCGAGCGTTAAGCAAACGCGGAGCGTTTGTAGCGAGCTGGCGAGGTCGCCGGCAGGCGGCCGAAGCCGGTGCGGATCCGCGAAGCGGATACGCGGATGCCCCGTTGTCCGCTCCAACTATCTTACGCGGTTCTAACGAACCGCGTTTTTTGTTGACGCTGCGCGAGCCCCGGGCACCCCATCTTGCCCCTCAATCGTCGGTCGCGTACATAAAGTACGCTTCCCTCCTCTTTCGCGGCAACCTGGGGCACCCGGAGCCCGCTCGCTGTCGTGACCGGGGGAGTGGGTTTTCCGTTCTTTTCACTAATCGGTCGATTCGTCCCGGGAGGCCCGAAGCCGAGAGGGAGCGAGCGTCTTGGGGCGTGGCTGTGGCGTTGTTTGCCGCGAATAACAGCTTTGGGCGTATCATCGCGGGCATTACCCAGCAGATGGACTATCTTGAGCGGCTGGGCATCGAGGCCATCTGGTTGAGCCCGTTTTACCCATCGCCTCTTGTCGATGGTGGCTATGATGTGGCGGATAACTGCGATGTCGACCCACGTCTCGGCTCGCTTGACGACTTCGATGACATGGTCGCTGCGGCTCACGCGCGCGGCATCAAGGTCATCGTCGACATCGTGCCCAATCATTCATCCAACCAGCACCCCTGGTTCAAAGCCGCTCTTGCCGCCCGCCCCGGATCGCCCGAGCGCGCCCGTTATATCTTCCGCGATGGTCGCGGCGAACATGGCGAGCTGCCTCCCACCAATTGGAATGCCAACTTTGGAGGCCCCGCCTGGACGCGTGTTGCGGACGGTCAGTGGTATCTGCATATGTTTACGCCCGAGCAGCCGGACTTTGACTGGTCATGCCCCGAGGTTCATGCGTTCTTTTGCGACGTCCTGACGTTTTGGAGCGATCGAGGCGTCGATGGCTTTCGCATTGATGTGGCGCACGGTCTCGCCAAGGACCTCGACCGCGATGACCTCGACCGGTGGCATCTCGCCGAGGGCGATGACATGGTTGACGACGGCACCCATCCGCTGTGGGACCGCAACGAGGTCCACGAGATCTATCGCGAGTGGCGACGCGCTATGCCCTGCCGCAAATCAAGGCGACGCGCTACCACCAGATTTCGCTCGACTGGCTCTTACGCGACGGGTCGTCTTATGACGAGGACCGTGAACTCGGCGAGCGCCGCGCGCGGGCGGCCCTTTTGCTTGAGCTGGCGCTTCCGGGCTCGGCATACGTGTATCAGGGTGAGGAGCTCGGCCTTTTTGAGGTGGCTGATGTCTTCGTGAGGTTCGCGAGAGCGTCGCAAAACTTTTCAAAAAAAGTTCTTGCATAGGATGCGGGTATCACGTAAGATTAATCCCCGTAAGCGGACATGGCTCAGTTGGTAGAGCACAACCTTGCCAAGGTTGGGGTCGCGGGTTCGAGCCCCGTTGTCCGCTCCATTTGGGCGTTTAGCTCAGGGGGAGAGCGCTTCCCTGACACGGAAGAGGTCACAAGTTCAAATCTTGTAACGCCCACCAAATGTTCGCAGTCCAGAGGCTTTGCTTCTGGACTGTTTTGTTATAAACACACATAATATGCCGTCAAATTATCGACCTCGGTCGCTTTTTCACGTTGCATTTGCTGCCCAGCATAATTTGTCGTTATTGGCCTCTTGGTCTCGTGGGAGATGATTATTTTGATCATAACCGTGCACGTCGCCCGCGTTTCCATGGTTGACCCCCGCGCAATCTTTTATGGTGATCGGTTTTGGCGAGATTGCCTTCCAGGGAGGATTCGGAACGATTGAAGGCCGTACGTTCTTCGCGCGCTGGGCGGGCCTTGTCACAAAGGGGTGGGCTTTTGTGGTTATCGCCGGCGTGCTGCTCGATCCCTTTACAGCGGCTCTCGGCCGCATGATAGCTCGCGAAGAGAACTAATAGCCCCTCGCCTATCGAATGCCGGCGGACGGGGTGCCGGGGCTGTAGTCTTCCGAGCGTTTGCAGCCCCGTCGCTCCGTCCGCCGGCATTCGACCGCAACATGTTGGTCAAGCATAATCTTTTGGATTCTTTTCGCGTGAGCGGCTTGGTTTTGATAGGATTTGTCGGCGGCTTGACGAGGGGGTTTTATAACTGCCTTGCAGGTAGCCGCGTTGGTAACGTTTTACCGACTTGCCAAGAAACCCTCATAATTAATGTGTCTGTAAAATGACCAATTGCTTTGACCTGCTGAAACACTATATGTTGTGTTTGACCTAAAAAAAGAATACAGGATATAGAGGCGTCTTTGTCGTATGATAGATGGCGGACAGAGAACGAAGACCTTGTTCGTCCCATTTGGACACGCCTTTGAGCCGCTTGATCGGCCGCGAGGATTGTCCGCATGAGGACCTATGGTTTATCGAGAACACAGATTGCGCGACGGCGCCGCAAGACAGGGACAAGCCCTGCCAGGCATCGTTTGGCTCTGAAGCGCAATGGGATTACGACGCGAAAGAGGCAAGAGGATGAAGATCATCAAGCGCAGCGGTACCGAGGTTGCCTTTGACATCGATAAGATCGTCAATGCGATTCGCGCCGCCAACTTGGAGGTCGAGGAGGGCTCTCGTCTTACCGACCGCCAGGTGATCTATGCGGCGCAAAACGTCGCCGAGGCATGTGAGAAGGCCGGCCATACCGTATCGGTCGAGGAGATCCAGGATCTGGTCGAGGACGAGATCATGCGTCTCGACTGCTACGAGGTCGCTCGCCGCTACATCATCTATCGTTATGTTCAGAGCCTGAAGCGCCAAAAGAACACGACCGACGACAAGATCCTGTCGCTGATCGAGTGCAATAACGAAGAGGTTAAGCAGGAGAACTCCAATAAGAATCCGACCGTCAATTCCGTTCAGCGCGACTATATGGCCGGCGAGATTTCCAAGGACCTGACCCAACGCGTGCTGCTGCCCCAGGAGATCGTGGATGCCCATAATGAGGGTCTGATCCATTTCCACGATTCGGATTACTTTGCCCAGCACATGCACAACTGCGATCTGGTGAACCTGGAGGACATGCTCCAGAACGGCACCGTTATCTCGGGCACGCTGATCGAGAAGCCGCACAGCTTTTCGACCGCCTGCAACATCGCGACGCAGATTATCGCCCAGGTTGCTTCCTCCCAGTACGGCGGTCAGTCTATTTCGCTGACCCATCTCGCCCCGTTCGTTGAGGTGAGCCGTCAAAAGATTCGCGGCGAGGTTGCTCGCGAGCTTGAGGAGCTCGGTGTTTCGGCATCTGCCGAGAAGGTTCGCGAGGTCGTTGAGGAACGCCTGCGCGATGAGATTCGTCGCGGCGTCCAGACGATTCAGTATCAGGTCGTGACCCTTATGACCACGAATGGCCAGGCGCCGTTCGTGACGGTCTTTATGTATCTCAATGAGGCCCGTACGCCCCAGGAGAAGCACGACCTTGCCATGATTGTGGAGGAGACGCTTCGTCAACGCTATGAGGGCGTTAAGAACGAAGCCGGCGTGTGGATCACCCCGGCGTTCCCCAAGCTCATCTACGTGCTCGAGGACGATAACATCCGCGAGGATTCGCCGTACTTCTATCTGACCAAGCTCGCCGCCAAGTGCACCGCCAAGCGCATGGTGCCCGACTACATCTCCGAGAAGAAGATGCGCGAGCTCAAGCTGTCTAAGGGCGAGACCGCCGGCAACGGTGATTGCTATACCTGCATGGGTTGCCGCAGTTTCCTGACGCCCGACCGTTCGGGCAACGGCTTTAACAATGTCGCCAACGCTCTGAACTATGATCCGACCAAGCCTAAGTACTATGGTCGCTTTAACCAGGGTGTTGTGACCATCAACCTGCCCGATGTTGCGCTGAGCTCGCATCAGGACATGGACAAGTTCTGGAAGATCTTCGATGAGCGCCTTGAGCTGTGCCACCGCGCCCTGCTGTGCCGTCATGAGCGCCTGATGGGCACGCTTTCGGATGCTGCGCCGATTCTTTGGCAGTACGGTGCCTTGGCGCGCCTTAAGAAGGGCGAGACGATCGACAAGCTGCTCGTGGGCGGCTATTCCACCATTAGCCTGGGTTACGCCGGTCTGTATGAGTGCGTCAAGTACATGACGGGCCACAGCCATACCGAGAAGGAGGGCACGCCGTTTGCCATGGCCGTCATGCAGCACATGAACGACAAGTGCGCCGAGTGGAAGGCCGAAAGCGATATCGACTTCTCGCTGTACGGCACCCCGCTTGAGTCGACGACCTACAAGTTCGCCAAGTGCCTGCAGCGCCGTTTCGGCATTATCCCGGGCGTGACGGATAAGGGCTACATTACTAACAGCTATCACGTCCACGTGTCCGAGGAGATCGATGCCTTCGACAAGCTTAAGTTTGAGGGCATGTTCCAGCAGCTTTCGCCGGGCGGTGCCATCTCCTACGTTGAGGTTCCCAACATGCAGGACAACCTCAAGGCGGTCATTCGCGTAATGCAGTACATCTACGACAACATCATGTACGCCGAGCTCAACACCAAGAGCGATTACTGCCAGGTGTGCGGCTATGACGGCGAGATTCGCATTGTCGAGGACGATGGCAAACTGGTGTGGGAGTGCCCCAATTGCGGCAATCGTGACCAGGAGAAGATGAATGTCGCCCGTCGCACGTGCGGCTACATCGGTACCCAGTTCTGGAACCAGGGTCGAACCGAGGAGATCCGCGACCGCGTGCTGCATCTCTAATAACCATCCCAGGCTGCCCCGTAGCGAGGCCCCGGACCTTTACTCGCTATTTCGGACAGTCCTGGCTCACGACGGAGGCGCCACTGGCGCCTCCTGTTCGTGCGGAACTCATATCGAGCAAAGGTCCGGGGCCTCGCTACGGGGCAGCCAAGTTGATGTAGCTGAGATGCAGTATGCGGTCTGCTCACTCCTCGAAGTTCTTAGCGGAAATAATTCGAGCTGCAGCTGCGATTTACTTGCGATGCCGGTTGAGCCGCAACCCAGTTTTTATTGGGCCTCGAACCCCATACTCGATGTTCGCTTCGTTCATCGAGTGTCGCTCGCGAGGGATCTGGAGCATATCGTCTCGCCCGTAGTTTCGCAGGCCGAAGGCCGAGAATGTTTGAGGACGGGATGATATGCTCCAGACCCCCAGGAAGGTTACCTATGAACTACGCGAACATTAAGTATTTCGACATTGCTGATGGAGAAGGCGTTCGTACCTCTCTGTTTGTGAGTGGGTGCCGTCGTGGGTGCAAGAATTGTTTTAACTCCGTCGCGTGGGACTTTGCCGCGGGTGAACCGTTCGATCGTGCCGTCGAGGACAAAATCATCGAGAGTCTTGATCATCCCTTTATTGATGGCCTGACGATTCTGGGCGGGGAGCCTATGGAACCCGAGAACCAGGCGGGGCTCGTTGATTTTATCGAACGCGTGCGTGCGACCTATCCTGTGGAGTCTGGGAAGACCATTTGGTGCTTTACCGGTGATGTGCTCGAGGAACTAATGCCGGGCGGCCGCCACCATACCGACGTGACGGACCGTATCCTTGCTTGCCTCGACATGCTGGTAGACGGTCCGTTCGTTCAAGATCTGTACGATATCTCGTTGCGCTTTAGGGGCTCGAGTAATCAGCGCGTGATCGACATGAACGCCTCGCGCGCTCGTGCTGCGCGCGAGGGCGTTGCGCTTTGCGACGCTGTGGAGCTTTGGCGGGACGATCCGGTCTATTCGACCCATACTATGTAGCTGGAAGAGGTTGCGTGCCAGCGTGGTACCATAGCGCGAACGCGAAATCGAAAAAAGTGAGGCCCAGATGGTCGATCAGGAAAAAGTCGAGACTGCTATTAAGCTGCTGCTTGAAGGTATAGGCGAGGACCCAACTCGTGAGGGCCTGCTGGAGACCCCGGCACGCGTCGCCCGTATGTATGGCGAGATTGCCGGCGGTATGGGCCGGAGTGCCGAGGAGCACCTGTCCAAAACCTTTGCCGTCGCTTCGAACGATTTGGTTATCGAGCGCGATATTACGTTTTACTCGCTGTGCGAGCACCATCTGCTGCCTTTTTATGGCAAGGCTGCGATCGGCTATATCCCTAACGGTCGCGTGGCGGGTCTGTCTAAGCTTGCTCGCACGGTTGAGGTCTATGCCCGTCGTCTGCAGCTGCAGGAGCAGCTGTGCGCGCAGGTTGCCGATGCCCTCATGGAATATCTTGCTCCCCAAGGGGCGATCGTGCTGATGGAAGCCGAGCATATGTGCATGACCATGCGCGGCGTGCAAAAGCCCGGTACCAAGACCGTAACGCTTGCTCGTCGCGGCGTCTTTGAGACCGATCCCGCGCTCGAGGAGCGATTCTTTAGGATGCTGGGCCGCTAACCATGAGAGTCGTCAACGACTTTACATCGAAGACCGATGAGGGGACGCCGCGTCGCGGTTTTATGGCTTCGGGCCTGACTCCCTTTGGCGCCATGCCTCGCATTGATTGCATTTGTGCCAACGGGCTGTTCCGGCGGCACCTGGGCAACATTGCACAGTTGGAATCGGGGCGCATCTTCTGCCGCCACGGTATTGACCATCTGCTGGATGTCGCGCGCATTATGTGGATTAAGAATCTTGAGGAACAGCTCGAATTTGACCGCGAGGTCATCTACGCCACGGCACTTCTTCACGATATCGGCAAAGATGAACAGTATGAATCGGGTATATCCCATGATGTTGCAAGCGAGCGCGTCGCTGATGCGATTCTTGGCGGCATGCCCGATGACGTGGCATTTGATCCGGCCGATGCCGCGGCCATTAAGACGGCCATTTTAGGCCATAGAAAGCTGCGCGTGAACAGCCAACCGCTTGAGCGTCTGCTCTATGCAGCTGACAAAGCGTCGCGCGCCTGCTTTGCATGCCCCGCGCGCAATGCCTGCAACTGGAGCGATGATAAAAAGAACCTGTCGATTCGCGTGTAGTTGGTTTGCGCGGTCGGGGTTCTAAACGAAGGAGACGATCGCGATGACCAACAAGAAACTGCCCGAGAATGCAACCAAGACTGAAGGCGCCGAGCTCGCCCGCCGTGGAAGGGGCGAAATATCCACCGCAACGGCGGTGCCCCACGTGAGCTATGACGATCTGCGCCATGCCGATCGCATCACCGTTGAAGGTCTTGAGGTCTTTGCCAACCACGGCGTGTATCCCGAGGAGAACGCCCTGGGCCAGAAGTTCATCGTGTCCTTGGTGCTCTATGCCGACCTGCGTGCAGCAGGGGAGCACGATAACCTGGATGCCTCGATTGACTACGGCTCGGTGTGCCACGATGTCGATGGCTATCTGCGCGAGCATACGTTTAAGCTCATCGAGGCCGCAGCCGAGGGCGTGGCCCAGATGCTGCTACGTCGTTACCCTCTGCTGCTCGGCGTGCGTGTTAAGCTCGATAAGCCTTGGGCGCCCGTCGGTCTTCCCCTGGCAAGCTGCGGTGTCGAGATCGAGCGCGTGCGCTAACCGGTTCTACTACGTCTCTATGGGTGGCTGCTTGAGCCGCTGCGACAGAGCTCTATTGTTGGGGCAGTACGTGTCGAGCAGGGCGTGAAACCGCTGATTGTGGCTTGGCTCGAGCAAGTGGACGAGCTCGTGGGCGACAACCATGTCAAGGCACTCGACGGGGTAGGCGGCAAGCTCGCGTGCGATGCGAATGGCACCGGTTTTGGGCGTACACGAGCCCCAGCGCGTTTTCATGCTGCGCACGGAAACGCGGGAAGCGGCGACATCCATTGCGATTTCGTATGTGCGCACCATATCGCGCAGCGCCGTGGTGACCTCGGATGTATAGAGCTGGTCGATGCGGGCTTGGAGCTTATCGGGCGTTAGGCCGTCGAGGGCCGTGTGCTGCTTTGCCTGCGCGCGCCCACCTGGCTCGTCGGTACCCATAAAACTTGCGAAGGTGGCCTGTTTGGGTCGCGGTGCGGGTGATGCAAAGTTGTGATCGAGCGCATCTTGTACCGTGATGGGCTTGCCCCAAAGCGCAATGATGGACGAGGGGCTGAGCGGCTCTCGCTCCGTCGCCTGACGTTGCTCGCGCTGGGCAAGTCGGCTGATAATCCAGGCGCTGTTGCGCTTCACAAATGCTTCGATACGCTCGCGGGGGTAGTGTCGAGAAAGTTGGTGTAGTGCCCGATCCGAAGCGAGTCGGCCCGGCGTCCCAGAATCTGGAATACGGTTGATATCCTATGCCGCCTCGACCCTGTCCGCAAGCTCGAGGCCGGACTCGAGCATCTTCCTTGCCTCCGCCTCGAGCCGCGCCCAATCGACGGGACCGTCGATCCCCCGGGTGCGACCGTCGTCGTAGAGCTCGTTCATCCTCGCCTCCGAGAAGTACCTGGACTCCTGCCATATCTCGTCCTGCTCGCACATGACCGCGCCCGCGAGCCGCACCAGCGAGCCCGTGGAGGGGAACACCTGCACGACGCGCGACCTGCGCTTTATCTCTCGGTTGGTCCTCTCCTGCACGTTGTTGGTGCGCAGGCGCTTCCAGTGGGTCGGCGGGAAGTCGAGGTAGGCCAGCGCGTCGGGCTCGGCCTCCTCCAGCACCGCCGCCGCCCTGGGGCAGCACCCCGCCAGCATGTCGCACGCCGCGTGGTACATGGCCGTCACGGTGGCGGCGTCGCGCCCGCGGAACACCTGCGACACGATCCTGCCCACGCGGCGCCTGAGCTGCCAGGAGCCGGCCTCGCGCATGCAGTCGCGCATGAGGTGGACCGCGCAGCGCTGCCACGCGGCGCCCTGGAAGACCTCGCCGAGCGCCCGGACGAGCCCCGGGTGGGCGTCCGAGACGACGAGCCGCACGCCCGCCGCCCCGCGCGAGCGGATAGCCCGCAGGAAGGCGAGCCACGAGTCGTAAGACTCGGTGTCAACCACGTCGACACCGAGGACGCTGTTAGCGCTAACGTATAAATAACCAAATCAACTGGCATAACCTCACCAATCACACTGGCCTTTTGGCGCCAACCGCGCTGGTGTACTTTCACCAACCTTTGTCAGGAAATATGCTCCTCCTGTTCGTTGATCCAGGAAGGAGCGCAAGGTTGGAAAGGAATGTGATGGGAGAGCTTGACATGTATCGCCAAGCGGGAACTACGCCGAATTTCTCCGACGTGGCAAGACGCTACGGGATGGACCGGCACACGGTTGCCAAGCTTTGGCGCAACGGGTCCGACGTTTCCGACGGGCGATCCGAGAAGCCGAGCGGCTTCGATGAGTACCGGGAGGTCATCGCGCAGAAGGCGGGCCTTCCGGGCGTTACCAAGAAGGCGATCCACGAATACCTCGTTGACAGGTATGGCGAGGAGAAGGTGCCGAAGTACCCGACGTTGACCGAGTACATGCGCAAGCACCAGATAGCTTGCGGCACGCCGCCCGGCGGCCCGGTCCCGCATCCGCGATTCGAGACCCCGATGGGAGTCCAGCTCCAGTTCGACTGGAAGGAGGACATCAGGATGACCGACGTCAACGGCGAGATCTTCGAATTCAACGTGTTCTCCGCCATCCTCGGGGCCTCAAGGCTGAAGAGGTACCGCTACTCTAAGACCAAGACCGCCGACGACGTGCTCGCTTGCCTGCTTGACGTCGCCGTCGCCAACGGCGGATTCACAGAGACCTGCCTTACGGACAACATGTCGTCGCTGGTCTCGTTCAGCAAAGGCGGGCGCAAACGCAGCGAACGCGCCGACAGGTTCGCCAAGGAGGCGGGAACCAGAATCGAGTACTGCGCACGCAGGTCGCCCGAGACCAAGGGCAAGGACGAGTCGGCAAACAGGTTCCTAAGCCGCCTGCGCGCATACGACTTCGACTTCGACGGCGAGGACGAGCTCATCGCGATCATCGCGAACATAGAAAGGCGCGCCAACCTGGAGCCCCACGAGGCGCTCGGCGTGCCGCCTGCCGTCGCCTTCCTCAAAGAGAAGGACTACCTGCGCCCGATCGGCAACCTGCGAGCCCTCCAGGAGATGGTCGGCGACGTGTCGGACCAGGTCGTGCCCAGCACCATGCTCGTCAGATGCAGGGGCCGGGAATGGTCGGTCCCGAGGAGATGCATCGGAAAGAGGGTGAGGCTGCTGGCCATGCCCGGGGGCCAGCTGCGCATAAGCATGGACGGCCAGCTGGTGGCGCTGCACGACATGTCCAAGGCGTCCGGAAGGATCAACTACGACCCGGCCCACTACGAGGAGGCCCTGTCCTCGAAGCGAAGGTATGCCGACGAGGACATCCAGGCGGCGGCCAGGGAGAACCTGCGAATCATAGGAGAGTCGGAAGACGCGTGGAGGTAACGATGGGCTCATTGGGGGAATCGAGCACGTATGTGCGGATGATGAACGGCTTGGAGGCCTTGGGGCTCGATGCGATGGCATCGGCGCTGCCTGGGTACGAGGCGATGGTCTCCGGCGGGGAGATGGACTTCTGCACGGCAATCATGGAGCTTGCGGCCATGGAGGTGGACAGGAAGAACAGCAAGGAGATGGAGCGCCGCGTGAAGTCGGCGGGCTTTCCCTACGTGAAGACCCTGGACGACTTCGACTTCGGATTCCAGCCGAGCGTCCACAAGCCCACGGTGATCGGGCTGTCGTCCCTCGGCTTCCTGGAACGGGCGGAAAACGTGCTGCTCGTGGGAAACCCGGGCGTGGGAAAGACCCACATCGCCATAGCGCTGGGCGTGGAGGCCGTCCGTGCCAGGAAGGAGGTCCGCTTCATAGATTGCGCAAGGCTCGTCGCCGACCTGAAGGACGCGGCGTCAAGGGGCCTGGTGGAGAAGAGGATCAAGTACTACGCCCACTGCACGCTGCTCATCATCGATGAGCTGGGCTACCTTGACATCGACGACGAGGGGGCCGACCTGCTGTTCAGGCTGGTGTCGGCGCGCTACGAGCATCGGTCCACGATAGTGACGACGAACGTGGGAATCGGCGCATGGGCCGACGTATTCGGGGATGCGGTGACCGCCTCCGCCATCGCCGACAGGCTCGTGCACCACTGCACGCTGCTGAAGATAACGGGTCCCTCGTACCGAATGAAGGACCTTCCCAGGGATACGAAAAGGATTGGAGAGGGGGCCTAACTGGTGAAAGTGCACCAGCGCAAATGGTGCGATCCCGCCAGCGCGATTGGTTTTGCCGGCCAGCAAAATTGGTGAAATTTATATTGACGTTAACAGACGCGCCTCCAGCCGCCCGCATCGCAGCCGATGGCGGTGACCACGGCGGTGGAGGCGACGCGCCCCTCGCGGCGGCACTTGACGTAGGTCGCGTCGAGCCAGACGTAGGGCACCGGCGAGCCGTCGAGCGGCCTTCCGCACAGATCCTCGATGTCTGCGTCCAGGCTCGAGGCGATTGCGCTCACCTGGTCCTTCGAGAGCCTGGAGACGCCCATCTTCTCGGCCACCCTCTGCACCTTGCGGGTGCTCGTGCCCGTGGCGTACATCTCGGCGACGGCGGCAACGAGGGCGCGGTCGACGCGCTGGTAGCGCTCGAGCACGTCCTCCGGGAAGAAGCTGCCGGAGCGCAGCTTGGGGATGCGCAGCGTCAGCGTGCCGACGCAGGTGGCGAGCGACCTCTCGCGGTAGCCGTTTCGGCTGTTCGCCCCGCCACCGCAGAGCTGGTCGGCCTCGGCGTCCATCACGGCGTTCACGACCTGCTCGGCGAGTCTGCGAAGCAGCTCCTGCATATCGATGGCGCCGTCGTCGAAACGGGGCATAGCGAGCATGTCCGGCGTCGGGTCTGATAAGATTTCCATAGCGGTCTTCGTCCTTTCCTAGAACCTGTTGTTGTGGTGATTTCAGATTCTAGGACGAAGGCCGTTCTTCGTTAAACGAGCGCTAGGGTGTCACCCTTACACCAACATTTTCGACGCGATCCTCGCGGGTGGCGCCGAGCGGCGCACTGGCGTGGACCTCACCGCTCGATGTGACGCGTAGGTTGAAGTTCTTGACACGCTTTTTGGTAACGACGACGGGGATGGGCATCCCATCCGGTCGGGATACGGAAATCGTAAACTGCTGCGTCAAAAGCGGTCCTTCAGATTGGGGACGGGCCGGCATGTCGACCGTTCGGCATGCCGGCCCGCTCAAGGGATGTGAAATTAATAACGCTCAAAGAAGGCAAGCGCGTTGTCGCTGCAGAGCTTTTGCATCACGGTCTTGCCAAAATGCTTGGAGAGCATGTTCTGGAACTCGGGCATCTTGCTGGCATCGGAGAGGAAAGCGGGCACCGTGGCGCCGTCCCAGTCGCCGCCGAGCGCGATGACGTCCTCGCCGCCCAGGTCGAGCCAGTGCTCGATATGTGCCGCCAGCTGATCGAAGGTGACGTCTGCGGCGGTCTTGTCGGTTGCGTCGTTGGAAAGGAACTCGCTGCAGTAGTTGAGGCCGACGATGCCACCCATGTCGCGAATGGTGCGGAACTGGTCGTCGGTAAGATTGCGTTTGGCGCCGCAAACCGCACGGGAGTTGGAGTGGCTGGCGACGAAGGGACGCGTGGCGCGGACGGCGACCTCGTCAAAGCACTCATCGTTGAGATGGGAGACGTCAAGCACCATGCCGGCGTGCTCCATCTGCGTAAGTGCCTCGATGCCGGCGGCGGTGAGGCCGGCGTGGGTATCGTGTCCGCTCGCGAGCGGCCCCTGCGCATTCCAGCTGAGTGACGACATGAGTACGCCCAAGCTCTTGAGCACCTCGATCAGTGCGGGGTCCTCGGCAAAGAACGTGGCGTTTTCGATGGTGTGGATGCAAGCGACCTTGCCGTCCTTGAGCGCGGGACGAATGTCTGCGGCGCTGCGCACGTTGACCATGCGATCGTGGTTGAGCATGGCCTGGCCGCTCATATGCGCCATGATCTGCGCCTGGAAGCGCGCGGCGTGGGCGGAGGGAATCTCGTCGGGGACAAACGTGGCGAAGCACTGTGCCCACGGTGTGTTGCCGATCTTTGCGAGCGAGATGGCGCAGGCGTTGCCCTCGATGAGGTCGAAATCTTGCGGATGCGTCTCGTCGCCGGGGAAATAACCGTCGGTGCCGGCGGTAAAGCGCAGGTCGAGATCGAGCGTGGCCCAGCCGATGCGGTCGGCGGTGTCGCAGTGCAAGTCAAATACGGGATATGCCATGGTTCCTCCGGTTGCAGCGTTTCTTTGCAAACTGTCTTCGAATTGTATGACTAGGGTATAGTTAGCGCCATACGTTCATGGCGGCCCGCGTTGTGTGCCGCCCTTATCACGGAGGTTTCCATGTCCAACCAGGGCAAGAAGGTCAAGACCCATTATCGCGGCACGCTCGACGACGGCACGCAGTTCGATAGCTCCTACGATCGCGGCGAGCCGCTGGAGTTCACCTGCGGTGCCGGTCAGATGATCAAGGGCTTCGATGCCGCCGTTGTCGACATGCAGGTGGGCGAGAAGAAGACCGTGCACATTCCTGCTGCCGATGCCTACGGCGAGCACAATCCCGAGATGGTTATCACCTTCCCGGCCGAGCAGGTTCCCAACATCGAGCAGATCGAGAAGGGCATGAAGCTCTTCCTGTCCACGCCGAGCGGCATGCCTGTCCCTGCCGTTGTCATCGATGTGACGCCCGAGGCCGTGACGCTCGATGCTAACCACGAGCTGGCCGGCAAGGATCTCAACTTTGATATCGAGCTCGTCGAGGTCGAGGATTAGAGTATGCCTGAACGCTTGGTTTCGACGACATGCTTGGGAAATCTCAACGATCCGTCCTATGAACTCCTGCTTCGTCGGGAGCTGGGTGGCATCTTTGAAGTTGACGAGCTGCTGCTCGATTGGGACCAGGCTGATGTTTGCGCGTTTGCGGGCGTGACGGAGCTGGGGCGCACGGTCGATGTTCGGCTAGATGCTGCCGACGGCAGTCGTCTTGCCGACGGCGACGTGCTCGCCATCGACCGTTCAGGCATGGTGCCCGTGGCGGTTGTCGTGCGCCTGCGCGGCGCCGAGGTCTATTTGGTCGAAGTCGACCGCATGGATCCGATTGCGCTCGCGCATGCGTGTTGGGAGATCGGCAATATGCACGCGCCGCTTTTCCGAGGCGATTCGGACGAGCATACCGTGCGCATGTATACGCCGGTGCAGCCTGTTTTGGGCCGCATGCTCCGAGACGTCGAGGGCGTTATGCTCTCGGTGGTTACCCGTGAACTCGATACGGACCGGCGCTTTGCGTCGCGTGCGGCGGAGGTCGTCGTGAGTATGGCTCCCGACTTTACGATCGTAAAAAAGGCGCGCGGTTAACGTGCGTATGAGCAAGACGGACTTTGAGAGGCAGCTATTCAAAGTCCGTCTTGCTGTTGATGAGGTGCTGTGGGGGAAAGCATATGGGTCTTGAGGGAATCAAGCTGATTGCATGCGATTTGGACGGCACGTTGCTGCATCCGGGGGAGTGCGAGCCGCGTTCCGAGGCCTTTGAGCTCATCGATGAGCTGCATCGTCGTGGCATCGTGTTTATGCCGGCGAGCGGCCGTCAATATGCGAGCTTGCGCTATCTGTTTGCCCCGGTGGCCGATGATCTCGCCTATGTATGCGAAAACGGAGCCCTCGTGATGAGCGAGGGGCGTGCCGTTGTCAAGCGTTCCATGGAGCGTAACCTTGCTATGGATATCGCGAATGCCGTGGTTGCGTATCCCCATGCCGACGTGACCCTTTCCTGCGAGGGGCACCTCTACACCATGAGCGGCAACGATGCATTCGTCGACCATTTGCGCTACGAGGTCCATTGCGATGTGGCGGTGGTCGACCGTCCCGAGGACATCGACGAGGACGTCATTAAGATCGCGTTTCAAACGCCCGAGACAGAGCAGCCGGCGGCGCTGGAGTATTTCGTCCGTCGCTTTGGCGACCGGGTCGATGTGATGACGTCGGGAACCGAATGGACCGACTTTATCGGCTTTGATTCGGGCAAGGGGTCCGCGCTTGCCGATTATGGTCGTGCGCTGGGGATCTCACCTAACGAAATGATGGCGTTTGGCGATAATGAAAACGACCGCGACATGCTCAACGTGGTGGGCCATCCCTATCTGATGGAGAGCTGCAATCCCAGTATGCGCGGTATCAACGACCGCGTCCGTTACGTGCGCACGGTCGAAGAAGAGCTGCGTCGCCTACTTGCTGAGTAGACATTTTGGACATGCCTGGAAATCTTTCTTTTGCCGCAATCGGTGAAAAAGTTGTTTTTAAGGCATGTCCCAAAATCTACCTACAGTTGGGGCAGAGGCCCTCGAAGATGGTGTAGTGCGAGCTGACGCTCCATCCGATTTGTTCGGATGCCCTGGCGTCGAGCTGGGTATTGAAGGGGAGCGGCACATCGATGACGCGGCCACACGAGGTGCAGATGATATGCGCATGCGGCTCGATGGCACGATCGAAGCGGCTGCCGCCCGGCGTTTTAATCGAGAGAATCTCCCCGGCATCGGCCAAGAGATTGAGGTTGCGGTAGACCGTACCGCGGCTGATTTTGTCATCCTGCGCGCGCACGACGTTGTAGATCTCATCGGCGGTGGGATGGTTATAGCTTTGGCGCACGGCGTCAAGAACCAGCTTTCGCTGCCTGGTATTCCTTCTTTGCACCGCCATGCGCCTCGCCTCTTTTCTATTAACGGTCGTAGGTAAATGATACCGTATTTAGCACACAATACTAATAATGAGGAGTGAAACCGTCTTCATTGGCAAGTGAGGCTCGGAGCTGGGCGTCTACGAGGCGAAAACGCGTTCCCATGCGCTCGTAGGAGGCATGAAGCGCCTCGAGATGAGATAGGATGTTTGCCGGAGCTCCCTGTATCTCCATCTCGACTGAGCCGTCTTCCATGTTACGCACCCAGCCGGTGAGTGCGCGTGCCTGCGCGAGGTTGGTGTTGGTAAAGCGAAAGCCAACGCCTTGGACTTGCCCCTCCCAGCGCAGGAAATAGCGCAGGGGAGTGTCTTGAGTGGCCTCGTCGCTTGCGAGCACAGTAAGCCTGCGGCGCAGCTCGAGCTCGATGCCAGAGGGCTTTTGGGGCTCGCGGCTGCCGCCGGCGACGCCCGAGAAAAGCTTGTCGAAAATACCCATCGCTAGGCCTGCTTGACAGAATCGGCGGGGAAGGTAATGCCGGCCTGTTGGCGCACGGCATCCATGATGCGCAGCGAGACAAGCGTGACATCGCGATAGTGGCCAAGCTCGTGACGTCCCGCCGGGGTCTCCCAAATCTCTTCCTTGACGTTATCGATGCCGCCGATGGCGGTGATAAAGTCTGCGAGTTCGTATTCCATGGTGTTGCTCGATTTGGGCAGGTCGAGCACGCGGCCGTTGTCGCTCTGTTCGCGCGGCGCCTCGGTCGCCGAGCCGCGTACGACATCGCCGCGATAGTCGATGCGGACGTTGCGGGGCGTGGACAGATGGTCAATCTGGATAGTGCCACGCTCGCCTTCGATCTGCGAGGGCAGTAGGTCATTCGTAATTTTGGAGTGCGCGAGCTCGACGGAGATACGGCCACCGCCGTAGCTGGCGAGGATGGAACCGCAGCCATCGATGGGGCCATGGGTGAGCTCCTGCGTGGTGGGGTCGAGCAGAGTAGCCATGCTCGTAAGGCTGGAGGGCATGCCGAAGATCTCGACCATGGGCTCGACGGTATAGACGCCAATATCCATGAGGGAGCCCGAGGCCATGTGGCAGTCGAAGATGTTGGTGGCGCGTCCCGCGAGAACCTCGTTGTAGCGTGAAGAATACTTGCCAAAGCGCAGTGAGGCGCGACGAATGGGCGCAATCTCGCCCAGGGCGTCCTCGATGGCGTGGAAAGCGGGGTCATGGAGCGGGCGCATGGCCTCGAGGGCTACGACGCCCGCCGCCTCGGCGGCGCGGAAGACTTCCAGCGCCTGCGCCTCGGTGGCGCAGAAGGGCTTCTCGACGATGACGTGCTTGCCGCTGGCGATGCAGGCAAGGGCCTGCTCGTAGTGAAGTGCGTTTGGGCTGCCGATATAGACGGCGTCGACGTCGGCGGCCGCTGCAAGCTCATCAAGTGAAGTAAAGTTTCGCTCGCCGCCGTGCTCGGCAGTAAAGGCGGCGCCGCGCTCGGCGTTGCGCGAGAGCGTGCCTACGAATACAGCCTGGTCGTTGGCATTGACGACCTGGATAAAGTCGTCGGTGATCATGGATGTGCCGATGGTCGCGATGCGCAGCATACGTCCCCCTTGCGTTGTTTTGGTCTACAGGATGAGTGTAGCGCGTGGGGATATAAAGCTGCGCGAAAACGCTATTACAGGTCGCTCTCGTTAAAGCCGGTGTCGATATCGAGGTTGGCTCCATCGGCCGCGGTGGTGGCGAGCTCGTCGCAGCGCTCGTTGAGCTCGTGGCCGGCATGCCCCTTAACCCAGATGAACTCCACCTTATGCTTGCTCTTTGCGGCAAGCAGGCGCTCCCACAGGTCGCGGTTCTTAACGGGCTGCTTGTTGGCAGTTTTCCACCCGCGCTTTTTCCAGCCGTCGATCCAGTGCTTGTTAAAGGCGTTGACGACGTACTGCGAGTCGGAGTGGACCTCGACCTCGCAGGGACGGTTGAGCGCCTCGAGCGCCACGATGACCGCCATGAGCTCCATGCGGTTGTTGGTGGTCTTGGCGTAGCCACGCGAAAGCTCGGAGGTGAAGGTCTTGCCGGCGGGGTTGGTGTATTTGAGCACGGCGCCGTAGCCACCGCGTCCCGGATTGGATCGAGCCGAGCCGTCGGTATAGATGATGACCTTCACAGACTTCCTTTCGTCGAGTTCCTCTCTTGCGGCTGTCTATTGTAGCGCCCGGTCCATCCTGTTTTATGCGAGGCGTGCCGCTCCACAAGGATGGTGGAGACGTTGTCGCCAAGAAAGATGGGCGACCTGAATTGTCAAGAGCTAGAGGGCTTTTAAATCTGCCATTTCTATCCCGTCCCCAAATGGTTGGTTTTCGTGGATGATGCGATCGAGTTCGTCGAGGTATTGCCGCAGCAGGGGAGAGGGCTTGCGCTCATCGTGCATGATGTAGCCCACGCGCATCGTTGGAGCGTCTGCCAACGGGATCGATGCCATGCCCCATTGCATTTCATTGGAGAGGACACCGGTCGACAAAGTGTAACCGTTCGACGTGATGAGCAGATTGGTGAGCGTGCCACGGTCGGAAACGCGGATGTTGCGGTCGCAGGGGATATGGCTAAACGGCTCCTCGGCGTAATAGAAGGAGTTCGAGGTCCCCTGCTCAAAGCTGTAGCGCGTATAGGGCGTAAGGTCGGCAAGCGATAGCTGGGGGCGGCGTGCGAGCGGATGGCGCTCGCTAACGAAGACGTGGACCGTTGCATCGAAGAGGGGATGGAAGCTTGCGCGGGCGTCGGCGAAGGCCTTCTGCAGGACGCGGGCGTTAAAGTCATCCAGATACAGAATGCCGATATCGCTGCGAAATGCGCGGACGTCGTCGATGATCTGTGACGTGGTGGTCTCGCGCATGATGAACTCGAACTTACTGTCGCGGCAGCGCTCGACGACGTTGACAAAGGCCTCGACCGAAAAAGCGTAGTGCTGGGCCGAGACGGCAAGGCGTGCCTGGGGTGTGCCGCCGTCCTCGTAGCGGGCCTCGAGCATATCGGCCTGCTCTACGACCTGGCGCGCATAGCCTAAAAGCTCGGTGCCGTCGTTGGTGAGTGTGACGCCGCGGCTGGAGCGCGTAAAGATTTCCAGACGGAGCTCCTGCTCTAGGCTTTTGACGGCGTTGGAGATATTGGATTGCGCGGTATAGAGGCGCTGAGCTGCGGCGTTAATTGAGCCGGATTCTGCCACGGCGATAAGAAAACGAAGCTGCTGGAGGGTCATCGGCACCCGTCCTTTCGATAGCTATCTAAAAAACCGATAACAGGTTAGCGCTTTTAAGTGATTGACCGCGCGAAACAATGCTCGTACTATTCAAAACACACAAAGGAGGTAGGTAATTAATCCGACCACGAGAACGGGATGTCAAAAGGAGGGCCGCATATGAACTGCTTACTAAGACGAATGCCGGGCTCCTGCTTGCGCCCGTCGGCGTGATCAGGAGACAGGGGCTTACTTCTCTTACTCTTATTACTTTTGTTTGATCAAGGAGATCATCATGAGCCAGTTTATCAACAACCCCGAGCACACCTTTGGCTTCGACACCCTGCAGCTGCACGTTGGCCAGGAGAGCGCCGACCCCGCATCCGATTCCCGCGCTGTGCCTATCTACCAGACCACGAGCTATGTGTTCCGCAACTCCCAGCACGCTGCTGACCGCTTTGGCCTTGCCGACGCCGGGAATATCTACGGTCGTCTGACCAACTCCACCCAGGGCGTCTTTGAGGATCGCATTGCCGCGCTCGAGGGCGGCGTTGCCGGCCTCGCCGTCGCCTCTGGCGCCGCCGCCATCACCTATACCCTGCAGGCCCTCGCTCAGGCCGGCGACCATGTGGTGGCCCAAAAGACCATCTACGGCGGTTCCTACAACCTGCTGGAGCACACGCTCTCCCAGTTTGGTGTCGAGACCACCTTCGTCGATGCCCACAACCTGGACGAGGTCGAGGGTGCCATCAGGGACAACACCACGGTCATTTACCTCGAGACGCTCGGTAACCCCAACTCCGATATCCCCAACATCGACGCTATCTCCGAGGTCGCTAAGAAGCATGGTCTTCCGGTTGTTGTCGATAACACCTTCGGCACCCCGTATCTGTTCCGTCCGCTGGAGCACGGCGCCAACATCGTCGTTCACTCTGCAACTAAGTTTATTGGCGGCCACGGCACCTCGTTGGGCGGCGTGATTATCGATGGCGGCAACTTTGACTGGAAGGCGAGCGGCAAGTATGCGCAGATCTCCGAGCCCAATCCCTCCTACCATGGCGTCTCGTTTACCGAGGCCGCCGGCCGCGCTGCCTTCGCGACCTATGTCCGTGCTATCTTGCTGCGTGACGAGGGCGCCTGCATTAGCCCGTTTAACGCCTGGGTCCTGCTCCAGGGCACCGAGACCCTGTCGCTGCGCGTTGACCGCCATGTCGAGAACACCAAGAAGGTCGTTGAGTTCCTGATCGGTGACGGCCATGTTGCCAAGGTAAACCACCCGAGCCTGCCCGAGCACCCCGACCATGAGCTGTACCAGAAGTATTTCCCCCGTGGCGGCGCCTCGATCTTCACCTTCGAGATCAAGGGCGGCCAGGAGGCTGCTTGGAAGTTCATCGACCACCTGCAGGTGTTCTCGCTGCTCGCCAACGTAGCCGACGTCAAGTCGCTCGTCGTGCACCCGGCTACCACCACGCACTCCCAGCTCTCTGCCGAGGAGCTTGCCGAGCAGAACATTACGCCCTCTACAATCCGTCTTTCCATTGGTACCGAGAACGCCGAGGACATCATTTGGGATCTGAAGCAGGCCTTTGCCGCGCTGGACGAGTGAGGCGACTTGTGCAAGGGCCCCTTGCGACTCGATAGGTATAACTGCATAAAATGCCTGCTCAAGGCGCCTGCGCGAACAATGGTTGCGCAGGCGCTTTTTTGCATAGGAAGGGCGCTATTACAGGGTTGTTGGCATGCTTTATGCAATCGAGATGTGGAAAACTCCTGTTGAGAGGATGTGAGTTTTACGCAAATGACGTGCACCTTTTGAGAAAAACCGCAGGTCGCGATTTACTCGGGATACTATGCAGCGCGATCGAATCACACGCAGCGTAAACGCAGCAAAAACTCACTACGGAGGTTTCCAGCTACATGAGGATCGATTCACGAAAACCGAAGGCCGCCGCCCTTTCTGCCACGCTTGCCGTGGCGCTTTTAGTGGGTGCCGGCGTAACCGATGCCCACGCGGCAACACTGTCCGACGCGGTCGGATCCACGCCGTCCGAGGCGACCCTGATGCAGCCCGTCGACTATCGTAGCGACGGCTTTGGCTCCATGCAGGAGTGGAACGCCTCGATGGGGGCCAAGCGCGATTCCCTAGAGGTCCGCGCGCAGATCATCATGAACATGTACGGTGACTATGCCACCGATGACGAGCGCGCTGTACTGCAGGGTTGTATCGACGGTGCGGGCAGTCTTTTGACGATGGAGGAGGTCGACGCGAAGTCGGCCGAGCTCGACGAGCTTCGCTCCACGCTCGAGGATGCTAAGCGCGGGGCGCTCGAGGCTGCGGCCGTCGAGGCAGAAGCTGCCGAGGCCGTTCAGGCTTCGTATTACAACGCCGGCTCCGGCTCGTCTTACGCGTCTGCTGCGTATTACGCGAACGGCTCGGGCCTGACGCGCTCGAGCGGTGTCAATAACTACAACGGTCGTCGCGAGACCTATTACAGCAGCAACGTGTTGTATCACCACCGCACGGGTGAGTGGACGCTGGATTCCGAGGGCTTTTGGCGTGATTCCGACGGCTACTACGTGGTGGCTGCGAGCGATAAGTCCCAGGGCTCGACCTTTACGGGCTCTAAGGGCGAGTGCAAGGTCTACGATTCGGGTTGCGCAGCCGGAACTACCGATTACTACACCGGTTGGTAATCTGTCGGCATCGATTGCACATGATGGACGGGCGTCTTTACCGAGCTTTCGGGCAATGTAGGGGCGCCCGTTTTTATATGCATTTGGGTTAACAGAGCCCTTACCGTGGCACTACGTTGGGCATATGGGCGCGGGGCACACTAAGTCATGAGAAACAAGGTCTTTCTCGTGGAGGAAGTGATCCCATGAACGCTCGAGATGTCGCTATTGCCGTCGTTGCCCTTTTGATCGGATGTCTTGGTCCGACGGCGGCGTTAGTTGCCGGCTTGCAGTCCACTACGGGTGCTGCTCCTGTGGTTGTGAGCGCCTTGATTGCAGCGGCGCTGTTGGGAAGCGCCGGCGTGGTGCTTTGCCGCGATGACGAGGACGAGGTCCCGGAGTCGCAAAACGAGCCTCAGTTTTAGCCTCGGCCTAAATGCGACAGTCCTTCGCGAGCGATGGGATCCTCGCGAAGGACTGTCTGCTTACATTGCGCGCGTCGCCGTGCGGGCGAGGCTACCAGCTGCTTTCTATTTCGCGAATCCTCTGGTAGAGCCAATCGTTTTGCGGCACTTGGATATCGTGTTTGGCGGCCAGGCGGCAAATGGTGCCCGCGAACTCCTCGACTTCGGTTTTACGTTGTGCGATGCGGTCCTGCGCCATCGAGGGCATGCCGGCGGGGTCGATTCCCTCGATGAGGTGCACCATCTGCGTCAGGTCTGCCTCGGTAAGCTCAACGCCTTCGGCGTTGGCGACCGCAAGTGTCTCGCGCATGGCGGAAACAAAGCAGCGACGCTGCTCGGAGTCCTGTTCCGTGGCGCTCCCGTAGGTCCCGCCATAGGCCATGCAGGTCTGGTTGATGCCATCGTTGAGCATGAGTTTGGCCCACATGCGGTGCACAATGTCGCTCTCGACGGTATGGGCGATGCCGCAGCGCGTGTAGAGCTCATCGATGGCGGTGACGGTTGCGGGCTCGGTGCCTGCTGCCGCGCCAAAGCGAATCTCGCCCGCATTGGTAAAGGTGAGCGCGCCGTTAAGGAATACGGCGTCCATGCCCTGGCAGATGCCCAGGACGGTGTGCTTCCAGCCAAAGCGCTCGGCTATTTTTTGCTCGCTCGTAATGCCGTTGCACAGCGAGGCGATGAGCGTGTTGGGTCCCACGACGCGCTCCATAGTCTTGAGTGCTTGGTTGAGCCCCGTCGTCTTGACCGTGAGAATGACCAGATCGGCGGGCGTTGCCTCGCTGGCGCGGACGGACTTGAGCGCGCAGGGCTTTCCGTTGACGGTGAGCGCATCGCCCACGTGGCACTCGAAACGCGCGTCATCCATGACGTATTCGACGGCGTCATTGCCGAGGGCCTTGGCAATCATACTGCCGTAGAGCAGGCCGACGCCGCCCTTGCCGATAAAGGCGACCTTGTTGATCTGCATGTGAATCATCTCCTCACAAAAAGGCGCCCGCATATGGGGCGCCTGATGGATTGTATGCCGCTGGGGCATGTGGCGTACACCGGAGGCTGAATTTAGAAGAACAAATGCATGGGAACTTATGCCGCGGGGCAGATGGCAAAAACGCGCGCGGGATATCCAACGCCATCGCGCACCTTGGGGAAGGTGCAGAAGATGACGGCGCCCGTGGCGGGAAGCTCGTCCAGATGGTCCATGATCTCGATCTGGTAGCGGTCGACCGAGAGGGTGCATTGTTCGCCGGGATAGGGGTAGGCATCCTCGTGTGTGGTCACGCTCGCCTCCTTTCATCGGGCTTTTTGCTGATGTTAAAGCGGTGCCGTGACAGCTCGATTTCTGCTGCGTTACGATACGTTCTCGATTGCGATTCCACGATGTTTCGGCCGCGTGACCCTTGTGTTTCGCCTTGCCGGGGCGCTGATGGCGAAGGGAGGGGCCGTGCAATACCGCGTTGACCCCAAAAGTGGTAACCGAATATCCGCTCTGGGTCTGGGCTGCATGAGATTTCCTGGTGCGCCGGGACGTCCGGATGCGAAGACAGCCGATGCCATCATTTCCCGTGCGGTGGAGCGAGGGATAAATTATCTGGATACGGCGTACCTTTATCCCGGCAACGAGGCGTGCGTGGGCGCCTCGCTTGAGCGCTTGGGGCTGCGCGACCAGGTGCTGCTGGCGACTAAGTTGCCGCACGCTTCGTGCAAGAGTGCGGATGATTTCGACCGCATCTTCGACGAGCAACTGCACCGTTTGCGGACTGACCATATCGACTACTACCTTATACACAACATCACCTCGCCCGCCCAGTGGGAACGTGTGGTGGCGTTGGGCATCGAGGACTGGATCGCGCGTCAAAAGGCGGCGGGGCGCATTCGCCAGATTGGTTTTTCGTATCACGGCAGCGCGGCGGATTTCCTGACGATGCTTGACGCATATGACTGGGATTTTTGCCAGATACAGTACAACTATGCCGGCGAGCGTTACCAAGCGGGAACGGCGGGACTCATGGCCGCCGCCGAGCAAGGCCTCGCGGTGTTTGTGATGGAGCCGCTTTTGGGCGGACGCCTGGCGGGCAAGCTGCCGCCGCGGGCCCGCGCTGTGCTCGATAGCGCCCGTGACCCGCATTTGTGCACTCCTGCCGCCTGGGGGCTTTCGTGGGTGTGGAATCATCCTCAGGTGACGATGCTGCTTTCGGGTATGACCGATACCGCGCAGGTGGATGAGAACGCGGCATTGGCCGATCGGGCCCTGCCGGATTCGATGACGGCTACTCAGCTCGATGCCATCGCGCACGTGCTGACGGAGTTTGAAAAATCGAATCGCGTGCCCTGCACGGGATGCGGTTACTGCGTGCCGTGTCCTAAAGGCATCAATATTCCTGGGTGTTTTGCCGCCTACAACGCAAGCTATGCGCACAGCTGGTTTACGGGTCTATCGCAGTACTTTACGGCGAGTGCGGTGCGCACAAGCGAGCCCAAGTTGGTGAGCAATTGCGTCAAGTGCGGCAAATGCGCACGCCACTGCCCGCAGCACATCGATATTCCCGAGCGTCTCGACGATGTGCGCCGACGTTTCCAGCCTGGCCCCGTGACGGCGGCGCTTAAGGCCTTCGGCAAAACGCTCTCCTGATGCCCCTTTTATAACTTGCGGTGGAATAGTTCCTGTTTGCGGCAGAATAAGGCATCAACAGGAACTATTTCACCGTAACTGATGAGGGGGAGCTGGGGATGCTGACGATCGGGTGTCACCTATCCACGACGAAGGGCTATCGGGCGATGGGGGAGACGGCGCTATCCATTGGCGCCAATACCTTTGCATTCTTTACGCGCAACCCGCGCGGCGGCAAGGCGAAAGACCTTGACATGGATGACGTGGCGGCCCTGCGCGAGCTTATGGAACAAAACGATTTTGGTCCCCTCGTGGCCCATGCTCCGTATACCTATAACCCCTGCTCGGCCAAAGAGCGGGCGCGCGAGTTTGCCCTGGAGGCCATGGCTGAGGATCTGCAGCGTCTGGAAGCGCTGCCCGGTAACTACTACAATTTCCATCCCGGTGCGCATGTGGGACAGGGCTCCGACGCCGGCATTCAGATGATCGTCGACGCCCTGTGCCAGGTGATGTTTGAGGGCCAGCAGACGACGGTGCTGCTCGAGACCATGGCTGGCAAGGGCACCGAGGTGGGCCGCAGCTTTGAGGAACTGGCGATCATCATCGAGGGCGTTGCTGACAGGCGCCCCGAGCTGTCGGCCAAGCTGGGCGTTTGCCTGGACACCTGCCATGTAAATGACGCCGGCTATGATATCGTCCAAGATCTTGACGGTGTGCTCGACGAGTTCGATCGTGTGGTGGGTATCGAGCGCCTGCGCGCTGTGCATATCAATGATTCCAAGAATCCCCGCGGTGCCCATAAGGACCGGCATGAATGCATCGGCAAGGGTTACCTCGGCAGCGAGGAACTTGGCGGTGGAATGCAGGTTATGCAGAATATTGTATCGAATAGCTGCCTGCGATCACTGCCATTCATTTTGGAAACGCCGAACGAACTTGCAGGTTATGCGGCTGAAATTAAACTATTAAGGTCATTGCAGCAGTAATGACTGTCATAAAGTGGAGTGTTCCATTCACGTTATGGGTTTGTTTCAATCAGTTTTCTAATTGCAGATTCTCTCACGCGGGTGCATAATAGCCCTCAGTTTTTGCAGGCCCCTGAATCACATGGGGCCATTGGAAGGAGACTGATTATGAAGCTGAAGAAGCTTGGCGCATTTGCCGCCACGGGCGCCATGGCGCTCGCCCTCGCACTGACGGGCTGCGGCTCGTCCAACGCCACCTCTGGTTCTGATGCCGGTTCCAGCAGCTCTGACGACGCTAAGGTCGAGAAGGTCGACGGCTCCAAGGAGTACGCGCTCGTCAAGGACGGTACGCTGACCGTCGGCACCTCTGCCGAGTACGCTCCGTTTGAGTACAAGGATGACAACGGCGATTATCAGGGCTTTGACCTTGAGCTCATCAAGGCTATCGGCGACAAGCTGGGCCTGGATGTCGAGTACGTCAACAACGACTTCGACACGCTCGTCCCCGGCGTCGCTTCGGGCACCAAGTATGACGTCTCCATTGCGGCTATCACCGACACGCCCGAGCGTGAGAAGGAAGTCGCTTTCTCCGATTCCTACTACATGGACGATCAGGCTATCGTGACCAAGGTCGATAACACCGACATCACGGCCGACAATTACAGCGAGAAGCTCAACAACGCCGACGCTACCATTATCGTCCAGTCTGGCTCGACCGCCGAGGCCTTTGCTCAGGAGAACTTCCCCAAGGCCAAGATCATCCCCTACAAGGACGCTACCGATTGCTTCAGCGCCCTGCAGTCCGACAAGGGCGATGCCGTAGTCACCAACCGCTCCGTTGCCAGCCAGCTGACCGCCGAGCAGTTCAACACCTGCCACACGGTTAAACAGATCAGCACCGGCGAGGAGTACGCCATTGCCATCAACCAGGGCAATACCAAGCTCAAGGACGACATCAACCAGGCCATCAAGGACCTGACCGACGACGGTACCGTTGACGCCCTCATGGCTAAGTACAACATCAAGTAAACAGATACTTGATTGCGTGTGGGCCCTTTCCGTTTAGCGGAGAGGGCCTTTGCGCTTCTCTCGACGGAGAGTGTTTCCGTCTCTTTTTGCCGGCAACTTCTACGATAGGAGCCACCTTGTCTCGACTGAACAAAGGGGCCGTGGAGCAGCGTTCTTCACTACCCGCCTTGCTCCAAAAGCTAGCCTGCGTCATGGCCGTGGCGCTCGCGCTGGTGTGCGTGGGGGCATCTGCGCCCTCGACTGCCCAAGCGCTTGAGACCGCAAAGATTACCGCCCGACCCAACACCGGTTCGGGCAGCGATGTGGTCGGCGGCACCGAGACACGCATTACCTGGGAAGTTCAGGCCGATGCCGACGAGGAACTGAGCGGTCTTTCGCTGACGTTTGTCGACGGCACGACGTTTGGTACCGATGACACGCGATTGACGATGCTCTCGGGCGAGGACCTCATGGATCGCACACCCATGAAGCCCACGTGCACGGCTGATGGCCAGACGCTCAAGATCGACTTTGGCGAGACGGCGCCTTCCGGCGGCTTTTTCCGTGTCGAGGTGTACGGTGTGACCTTCCCCGTCGAAGGCGGCGACGAGGCCTTTAGCGGCACCTATACGCTCGCCGACGGTTCGACCAAGAAGATTTCCAAGATTCCTTCCGTCGAGATTAAGGGCGTGACGGCCTTCGATAACTTCCAGGCCGATCTTAAGGAACAGCCGTGGGTCGAGGCTTGGAATTCCAATATGTTCCTGCGCCTGTTCTTGAACCCGGTCATTTTGGTCCAGAGCCTGCCGGTCGTATTTAAGGGCTTCCTTATGTCGCTCTCGATCGTGCTTGTGGCGTTTCCGCTGGCAATCCCCTTTGGCTTTGCCTTGTCGCTCATGCGCATCTCCAAGTCGCGCATCCTGCGCTGTCTTGCCGGCATCTACGTGAATATCATCCGTGGTACGCCGGCGTTCCTGCAGATCTATATCGCGTTCTTTGGCCTGCCACTTGCCGGCGTCAAGGTGGACGACTACGTCTTGGGCGTTATCGTCATGGCCATGAACTCGTCTGCGTACCTGTGCGAGATTTTCCGTGCCGGTATTCAGTCGATCCCCAAGGGCCAAAACGAGGCTGCCCGCTCGCTGGGCATGAATGCCTTCCAGACGTTGCTCTACGTTATGATTCCGCAGACGTTCCGCAATGTCCTGCCTACGCTGACCAGCGAGTTTATCCTGCTTTACAAGGATACGTCGCTGCTCGCCGCCGTGGGCGTGGTCGAGATCGTCATGAATGCCCGCACCATCGTGGCGACGACGGGCTCCATCACGCCGTATGTGGTTGCCGCCCTGTTCTATCTGGTCATTACCCTGCCGCTTGCGCGCTTGGTGAGCGGTCTTGAGGCGAGACTTCTGGGGACGGCCGAAACCAAAAAGAAGCGTCCCACCAAGAGCGCCGGACAGGTTGTCGCGACACCCGCCGATCATATTGCAGGTCTGTAAGGAGGTTCTATTATGAGCGAAACCAATAACTCGAACGAGGTCGTCGTCAGCATCAAGAATCTCCAGAAGGCCTTTGGCGATAACGTGGTCCTGCGCGACATCGATCTGGATGTGCACAAGGGTGAGGTCGTCGTGGTCCTGGGCCCCTCGGGCTCGGGTAAGTCGACGATGCTTCGCTGCATTAACCGTCTTGAGGAGCCCACGAGCGGCTCGATTGTCGTTGAGGGCGTGGATGTGTGCGCCAAGGGCGTCGACCTCAATAAGGTGCGTACGCACTTGGGCATGGTGTTTCAGCAGTTCAATTTGTTCCCGCACCTGTCGGTCAAAAAGAACGTCATGCTTGCGCAACAAAAGGTGCTCAAGCGCAGCAAGGAAGAGGCCGAGAAGATTGCCGTCGAGGAGCTGAGCAAGGTCGGTCTGGCCGAGCGCATCGATTTTATGCCGAGCCAGCTTTCGGGCGGTCAACAGCAGCGCGTGGCCATCGCCCGCGCCCTGTCGATGAATCCGCACGTGATGCTCTTTGACGAGGCTACGTCGGCGCTTGATCCCGAGCTCGTCCGCGACGTCCTTGGCGTCATGCGCGATCTTGCGCGTGACGGCATGACGATGATCGTGGTGACGCACGAGATGGGCTTTGCCCGCGACGTCGCCGACCGCGTCGTCTTTATGGACGGCGGCGTTATCGTGGAGGAGGGCACGCCGAGCGAGGTCTTCGACCATCCCAAGAGCGAGCGCACCAAGGCGTTTTTGGGCAACATCTCGTAGCTGCTTTATGTGGCTGACATAGCAGAAAACGGGGCTGGATTTGGATCCAGCCCCGTTTTTGTTGGGATGCGAATGTGTTTTGGTGCAGAGCCGCGTATGGGCGGAGCTTATCGCCGTTAGGCGAGCTCGGCTCCAAGGGCGCGGCAGGCGGCCTCTGCCTCGGCGCCGGCTGACGCCGCGCCCTCGGCAACGAGGTCTGCCATGGCTTCGGTGTTGCCCGTGCCGCTCCAGTAGACGACTGCGATCTTGCTCATATGTTTTCCTTTCGGTTGTGCGGCGTGCGGCCGCGGTTTGTATGTTCTATCGGGTTGTCTGGGCAAGTTTTGCGATGCTGTGGCCCTGCTGATAGATATGGGTGAGGCGCTGCGTGCAAGCGTGGTAGGATTCGAACGTCGCAAGCGCTTGCTCGACATTTGTGTAGACCTTCCAGGCTCCAAAGACCTTGTAGTTTTCGCCATGCTGGACGATAAACTCGTGCACGTCGTCGTAGGGATATCCCAGGAAATAACCAATATGGAGGATTTGCTTAACCCTGCAAACATCATTGTGCTTGCCGTAATTGCCGCCGGCTTATTTTTTGGATTCCGGCGTATTGTCGCATCGACTCATGGCAAATGCTGTTGCGGCGATGGGGCGGGCAGAAAGAAGGTCAAGAGGGTCGCGGTCGCGGACACCGATGTGTCTCACTACCCCTATAGCGATGAGCTGCTTATTGGCGGTATGAGCTGCGGCGGCTGCGCGCAAAATGTGACGAACGCCCTCAACGCTCTCGATGGCATTTGGGCCACAGTGACGTATACAGACCACACGGCGTGCATCCGTTCTAAAACCCGATCGATCGTGAGGTGCTTGAGGCTGCCGTGAGGGATGCGGGCTATTACGTCATGAAGCCGTAGGGCCGGGCGTACGCTTGCGCTTAGGCTCGGCCGCGCAGCTCGATGTCTTGGATATCGTCGAAGCCGATGGCGATGTCTCGGAGTTTGAGCAGCTTGAACGCGGGGAGCACTTCGTCGAGAATGCCGGTGCGGCTACGATAGCCGTATGTATCGTAATAAGTGACGCGCACCAAGTCGCCGCGTTTGAGGCCCTCGAGCTTTTTTGAAAGTTCGAGGGCTTTTTCTTCCGTGAGTTCGCATTTGGGCTCAACAGAGATCTCTTGTTTGCGCACGAGCTCGTAGTATCCCGTGAGGGCGGCAAAGGGCATAAACTGCGCGGCGCGGTTGGCGCGAACGGCACCGTTGGCGGTGAGCCTGGGGTCGGCGGCGCGACGTCTTCCCTCGGGGTCCGCCAGGCGTTCAAAAGGTGTCGGCGGCCGCATCGGCTGTTGTTGGGCCTTAGGCACGGTGTCCTCCTACCTGATCGTTGCGTTCGCGTGCGGTGGCGCCGGCGGTAAAGCTTAATCCCTTGACCAGGGCGTTCTTGCCGTACTTGCCCTTCACGGCCAGAACGGCGCGGGCCAGGTCGCGCTCGCGCTCATCGGCCTTAACATCGCTGAACAGATCGATGGTGGCAAATTCCTCGGGCATGAGGTTGCCAAAGCCCAAATTGATGCGCTTGACCGGTCGTTTGGGATCGACGGTCTGCGCCCAGAGCTCATCGAAATGGCCCATGATCTTCTTAAACGAATTGGTGCGCTCGGGCAGCTTGCGCGAAGCGTTAGAGTGCGCAAAGAGCGCGGCATAGCCGCCACGCGGTTTGCCGCCATGCTCTCCCACAAAGATGCCGTCGATTGCCTGTGCCTCGCGCACCAGACGGCGTCGTTCGTCATCGCGCTGGACGGGCTTGGGTGCACGGGGTGCGAGCTCGGGGCCTGCGGTTGCGGCGGGTTCGATGCTCGACGTGCTCGAACGCAAATGTCCGCATCCGTCTACATATTGCGCTGTGCCGCTGGCGTCGAGGCGGCGTATGTCGGCGCGCTCGCTCGCGTAGCCCACAAAGAGCGAGATGCTGTCGCAGACCACGTGCTTATCGACCAAGTCCAGTACGGCGGCATCGACCATCTCGCGCAAGACGGTGTAGGCCTGCTCGTAGGCATAACCCTTCGAGAGCACTTGTCCTGTGGTGGTTGAAGTTGCCTGCGGGCAATAGGCCTGAATATCGGCGATAGTTGTCGGCTCGCGCCCAAAGGCGTGGTCGATGAGATACTCGGCATTGACGCCGAGTTCGTCGTAAAGCAGGTTTTCGTCGAGCGCGGCGACACCCATCAGATCGTATACCCCGTACTTTTCGAGGCGAGCTGCCACGCCGGGGCCGATGCCCCAGATATCGGTGATGGGGCGATGGGGCCAGATCTCCTTGCGAAAGGTCTCGTCGTCGAGTATACCGATGCGGCTGGGTACGTGCTTAGCGGTAATGTCGAGCGCCACCTTGGCCTGGAATAGGTTGGGGCCGATGCCGACTGTCGCCGTGATGCCGGTGCGCGCGAGGACCTCATCGCGCAGCATGCAGGCAAAGCTTTTGGCATTGGTATGGTAGAGCTCTAGATAGGGTGTCACGTCGATAAAGCACTCGTCAATTGAGTAGACGTGAACGTCTTGCGGACTGACGTATTCCAGGTAGATACCGTAGATCTGCGCCGACACCTCCATGTAGTGCTGCATGCGCGGTACGGCCTTGATGTAGTCGATGCCGTCGGGAATCTCAAACAGACGGCAGCGGTTGTGTATCCCGAGGTCTTTCATGGCCTGGGTAATGGCGAGGCAGATGGTCGTACGCCCGCGTGATTCGTCGGCAACGACCAGGTGGGTGGTGAGCGGATCGAGCCCGCGGTCGACGCACTCGACGCTGGCGTAAAACGTCTTGAGGTCGATGCAGATATAGGTGTGACGCCCGTGCCCCACGCGTTCTCCCATCAAACACATATTCTTATCGAATACATGTTCGATAATACCCGCTCGTCCGGACATCGTCAAAACCTGCCAAAAAGGGACAGGTTTATTTTGGTAGGTAAAACGCTTGACCGACTAAAACAAACCTGTCCCTTTTTGGCAGGTATGGTCGGGCGGTTGCATCGGGTTTTAACGCAGCTCTAAAGAGCGCGAAACAGCTCGGAAAACCTCGCTTCGTAGCATGAGCCTAGCGATCGATACCACCATAAAGCACGGAAGGGTTGTGGGGATAATGGTCAACTATGGGTTTGGTATGCCGACGCGCCTTGTTGCGGATGGAGACGTGGCTCGCTGGTGTGGACGATTGGTCGCTCACTACGGCGGCACCAAGGCGCTGGTGGTGCTGGGTGGCGACAAACATACGCGCGATGAGCTTGTCTCGGCGGCGCTCGGCTCGCTTGACCGAGCTCTGCTCGAGCGCGTGCTTTTTCGTTGCGGCTCGGTTGAGGGCGACGGGGGAGACGAGCTGATCGACGAAGCTGTGGCCCTGGCGACCGACGAAGGCGTGGACTTTGTCCTGGCGATTGGCGATGCCGATACTGCTGGCTTTGCGCGCGAACTCGCGCGTCGCATGGCGGCGCTCGATGCCGGCGAAGACGGTTTTGTCCCTTATGGATGTATTGTCTCGGAGGGCAAAGTGCCTGCTGTCGTGGGAGCCGGCGAGGTTCCCGTTTTTGCCATTATCGCTCCCGAACTGCTTGAGAGCATTGGGTCTCCTCTGCGTGAGTTGCTCGGCAGCGTGTGCGCCGCGGCCTAGTGTCTGCCATAAAGAGATGGGCTATTTTTGGTAGGTAAAGCGTTTGACCTGCCAAAATAAACCTGTCCCTTTTTGGTCGGTCGCCGTTTGGGGGCGGATTGGCAACGCTCGCTGATTACGGTCTTGACCTGCGCTAGAATAGGGGCATCTGATTATCCGGGCGCATGGAGGTTTGCGCCCGTATGTTGAGGAGGACTTTATGGCAACTGTTGCCGCACCTATCGACGCTACGTCGACCGCCGCTTGGAAGGCGCTCGAGGCTCATCAGGAGAAGCTCGAGGCCGAAGGTATCGACCTCAAGGCCTGGTTCGCTGCCGATGCAGAGCGCGTGAACAAGCTGAGCTTTGACGCCGGTGACCTGCACTTCGACCTGTCCAAGAACCTGGTGACCGATGAGACCGTCAAGCTGCTGTGCGATCTTGCCCGCGAGGTGAAGCTCGAGGAGCGCCGCGACGCCATGTTCTCCGGCGAGCACATCAACACCACCGAGGACCGTGCCGTCCTGCACACCGCGCTGCGCCGCCCGGCAACCGAGAAGGGCCAGCTCATCGTCGACGGCCAGGACGTCGTCGCCGACGTGCACGAGGTCCTCGACCGCATGTACGCCTTTGCCGAGCGCGTGCGCTCCGGTGAGTGGAAGGGCGTTACCGGCAAGAAGATCGAGCATCTGGTGTCCATCGGCATCGGCGGCTCCGACCTGGGCCCGGTCATGGCCTACGAGGCCCTGCGTCCCTACGCCGACGCCGGTATCGACTGCCGCTATATCTCCAACATCGACCCCAACGACCAGGCCGAGAAGCTCAAGGGCCTGGATCCCGAGACCACGCTCGTGATTATCGTCTCCAAGACCTTCACCACGCTCGAAACCCTCACCAACGCTCGCGAGGTCAAGACCTGGATGCTCGAGCAGCTCAAGGCTCAGGGTGCCATCGACGGCTCTGATGAGCAGAACGCCGAGGCCGTGGCCAAGCACTTCGTTGCCGTTTCCACCGCACTCGACAAGGTCGAGGCCTTCGGCATCGACCCCGCTAACGCCTTTGGTTTCTGGAACTGGGTCGGCGGCCGCTATTCCGTCGACTCCGCCGTGGGTCTGTCGCTGATCGTCGTGCTCGGTCCCGAGCGCTTCCAGCAGTTCCTCGAGGGTTTCCACGCCATCGACGAGTACTTCTGCAATACCCCGCTCGAGAACAACGCCGTCGCGCTGATGGGCCTGCTCAACGTCTGGTACGTCAACTTCTTCGGCTCTAAGAGCCACGCCGTGCTGCCGTACTGCCAGTACCTGCACCGCTTCCCGGCCTATCTGCAGCAGCTCACCATGGAGTCCAACGGCAAGCACGTCCGCTGGGACGGCAGCGCTGTGACCTCCGATACCGGTGAGATTTTCTGGGGCGAGCCCGGCACCAACGGTCAGCACGCCTTCTACCAGCTGCTGCACCAGGGCACCGTGGTGGTCCCGGCCGACTTTATCGCCTTTGCCAATACCGCCAACCCCGCGACCGATAGCGGTCAGGACGTGCATGAGCTGTTCCTGGGCAACTTCCTGGCCCAGACCAAGGCACTCGCCTTTGGTAAGACGGCCGATGAGGTGCGCGCCGAGGGCACGCCCGAGCAGATCGTCCCGGCCCGCTGCTTTGAGGGCAACCGTCCGACGACCTCGATCTTCGGCGATACGTTGACCCCGTTCGCACTCGGCGAGCTCATCGCCCTGTACGAGCACATCACGTTTGTCGAGGGCACGGTCTGGGGTATCGATTCCTACGACCAGTGGGGCGTCGAGCTGGGCAAGCAGCTTGCCAAGCAGATTACCCCGGCCTTCCACGACGACGCCGCCAAGGCCGAGCAGGACGCTTCGACCCAGGCGCTCATCGAGTTCTACCGCGCTCACCGTAAGTAGTCTTTACGGCCGAGTTGGCTTATGACTGAAAGGGGCCCGTATCCGTTGGGATGCGGGCCCCTTTGCTATTTGAGTGGGCATGAGGGCGTATTGAGGGGAATGTCTTGCAGTCGGCATCCGCGTGCGGTGCCATTCGCTGTCCGTAAATATACGTCTACAGCTAATTTCATACCACTTGCCGGAATGCGGACACTGTCCTTGCATGTTGGGCGTAGATTGAACGTGGTTTTTCGCGTGAAACCACGAATCGGTTGTCAACCCTGAACAAGGAGGCCCAGCATGACGCTTGCCAAACCGATCAATAAATACATCGACTATATCGATGCCCCCGAGGACACGTTTGAGCAGTATGTCGAGAAGGCGCTAAAGTACAACTTTCGCTGCGTATTTGCGAACCTGCAGGAGTACGAGACGGGCCGCGCCATGCTCGAGGGCTCTGACATCATCCTTGCCGGCGCTATCGACTTTCCCCAGGGCACTATGACGCTTGAGGAGAAGCTTGCGAGGTTTGAGGAATACGCTGCGTGTGGCTTTACCGAGATTGACTACGTTTTGAATCAGGGGTCGATCGAGAACCGCGATTTTGATGCCATCGAGCGCGAGATGACTGCCGTTGCTGATTTTTGTCGCGCGCATGGCATCACTGACAAGGTAATCGTTGAGATGTGCAAGCTGGACGGCGACGACGCCGCCAAGCGCCGTGTATGCGAGATCGCGCTGGAGGCCAAGCCGGGATTCCTTAAGACATCGACCGGCAGAAGCTTTGGCGGTGCTAAGCTCGAGGACGTGCGGCTGATGCACGAGGTGCTCGGCGATGCCGTGGCAATCAAGGCGGCGGGCGGTATCCATAATTACGAAGAGGCTTGCGCATTCATCGAGGCCGGCGCCAGCGCGTTAGGTGCATCGGCGGGCATCGCGATCGTCGAGGGCGCACCGACGGATGAGCGTCGCTAGCAGACGTATTTGACCTGAGCGATAAAGCTTCACGACCACACGCCGTTCATGTTCGGGACAATATGACTTTTTACCCGTTGCAGACAGAGCCGCAGTAGGTGTTCTGTATGATGACTCAGGCAAGGTTGTTCAATGACAGGGAGGCTTATATGGCAATCAAAGCCATCGCAATGGATATCGACGGTACGCTCACCAACGACCAAAAGGTCATCAGCCCGCGTACGCGCGAGAAGCTGCTCGCGGCGCAGGAGTCGGGCATTAAGCTCATTTTGGCTTCGGGCCGTCCCGCATGGGGGCTGCACGCCTTGGCGCAGGAGCTCGACCTTCAAAACCATGACGGTCTGCTGGTGGCCTTTAATGGCGCGCATGTGGTCGACGCTCAGACCGATGAGGTCCTTTTTGACCAGGCCATGCCGGCTGACGAACTGCACCGTCTGATTGATCATCTGCGCAATTTCGACGTGATCCCTATGATTTCGCTCGGTCGCGATCTGCATGTCGAGGATTCGTACCGCTGCATGATTACGCTGCCGGATGGCTCGCAGAAAAACATCGTCAAATACGAGCGCGATGCCTGCGATCTTAAGATTCGCGAGGTGGAGAGCCTGCATGAGGTCGTGGACACTTATCCCGTGGACAAGCTGCTCACTGCGGGCGACCCGGCCTATCTGCAAGCGCATCACGAGGAGATGTATGCGCCCTTTACTCAGACGCTTTCGGGTATGTTTACGGCCGACTGGTATTTTGAGTTTACGGCGCCCGGTATCGACAAGGCCCGCGCGCTCGAGGGTGCCCTGCCCAAGCTCGGCATCGATGCCAGCGAGGTCGTCTCGTTTGGCGACGGCCAGAACGACAAGTCCATGATTGAGTGGGCCGGCACCGGTGTTGCCATGGGCAACGCGGTTGACGAGGTTAAGGCCGTGGCCCAGATGGTGACTGCCAATAACAACGAAGACGGCATTGCGGTGGCGCTGGATAAGCTGCTGGGTTAGAATCGCCGATTAATGCATGGTTCGGGCGCCTGCTTACAGGCGCCCTTTTGTTAGGGAGGGTGCCGTGTCCGCATTTCCGTTCGACGCCGTTATCTTTGACATGGACGGCGTCATTGTCGATACCGAGTATTACTACCTGGGCGAGACTGCCGCGTTTGCCAAGGAGCTTGGGCTTAACCTGACTCAAGAGGAGTTGAATGGGCAGGTCGGGACCTCACATCAGTTCTTCCTGCATATGCTGGTCGATTGGTTTGAGCGCGCCGGTAAGGGGCATTTATCTGGCGAGGAAGCGTTGGCCCGTTGGGACGAGTGGGCGTATAAGCGTCCGCGCGACTATCAGGCTTTGATTAACCCAGGCGCCGTGGATACGATTCGAGAGCTGCCGCGCCGCGGCGTTCGCGTGGCGCTTGCCAGCTCGTCTCCCATGGATAGCATCGAGGAAGTGCTCAATGCGTGCGGGCTGTCGGATGCCTTTGAGTATGTGGTGAGCGGCGAGCAGTTTAAGGAGAGCAAGCCCGAGCCCGACATCTACCTGCATGCGCTGGACCTGCTGGGGCTGCCCGCGAATCGCTGCTGCTGCGTTGAGGATTCGGTGCCTGGTATCACTGCCGGCAAGCGAGCCGGCCTGACGGTCATTGCCAAGCGCGAGGAACGCTTCGGCTTTAGCCAAGATGCCGCGGACAAGATTATCGACCAGCTGCCGGAGCTGCTGGAGCTTGCGTAGGACTTGGACGGCACGTCTGCCGTCATAATGGTATCGTTGTCGTCTTTTTGCCCACAGGGGTTAGCGAAGGCCAAAAATAGAGTGCGCATTTGCTAAAACTGCCGATTCGATGCGCTTTGCGTCACAATTTTTGAGCGAGGCGATGCGCATCGAGGTCCTTGTGAGCGATTTGATGAGCGACTGCGCGCTTGTTTCTGTGTTTGCTTCGGCTGGGGCGTCGGTTTCAAGCAGTAGACGATTGAGCGGAATCTGTCGTGCGTATTCGCGACCGCGCTTGGTGGCGAGCATACGATCGTTCACGGAAAAATAGCAGCCCACATTACGCGCGCGGACGAGTTCGTCCGAAGTGCCGCTAAACCAGTGGAAGATGATAGCGGGGGAGTTGGGGCTTGGGATGAGTAGACCATGCGATTCGAGGACGTCCAGTACGGCTCCTGCCGAACGAACGGCGTGAATTGATATCACGCGCCCGGCAAGAGGACACTGCACGAGCGCATCGCAGAGCCGGTCAAGTGCCTGTATTTGAAGCGGTTCGCTTCCGGCAAAGCGTGCGGAAAAGTCGAGTCCAACTTCGCCGATATAGCGCTCTTGGGCAGCAACTTTGCAAAGCAGATTGACTTCGGCAGGACCGCAGCGGCCGTCGGCGAGCCACCAGGGATGGAGGCCAACGCCCGCGATAATGTTTGGGTAACGGCTGGCCCGCTTTTTTGCCGCTGCGAAGTCGCGTGGGTCGACCCCGCAATCAAAGACCCCCAACCCTATAGCCGCAGTTTCGTCGGCAACAGCATTCGGGTAAGCCATCAAATCAAGATGGCAGTGTGCATCAATTAACCGGGGCTCCATCTCGGCGCGCTCCGCTAGTCCAGGCGCTGGCCATCGGCGCGCACGCGCTCGGTGCCGCGGCCACTGATCTGGCGGATAACCTCGCCGGCAATCATCTGACCCATGATGGGCGGCATAAAGCTGGCGGTTCCCAGCTCGGTACGCTCGTGGATGTTGGAAGGGTCGCGGGGCTGTGTCTTAACCGATTCCTCGCAGCTAAACAATACATGTAGGCTCTTGATTCCGCGCTTCTTACATTCTTTGCGCATAATGCGGCTCATGGGGTCACGTACCGTATCGAAGATGTCGGCAAAGCGGAGGCACTCGGGATGGAGCTTGTTGGCCCCGCCCATGGAGCTAATCAAACAAGTGTCGTGGTCCTGAGCATATTTGGCAATGGTGAGCTTGGCCGAGATGGTGTCGATGGCGTCGACGACGTAGTCGAGCTTGCCGCCCGTCTGCTCAAAAACGCTCGCAAAGAACTCGTCGATGTTGTCGCTCAACAGGTATTCGGTGCGCTTGATAACGGTGGCGGCGGGATTGATATCGCGAATCATGGCTTCCATCACGTCTACCTTGCGCTTGCCGACGGTGCTGTGAAAGGCGATGGCCTGACGATTGATATTGCTGGGCGCGATGATGTCCTTGTCCAGAATGACGAAATGACCGATGCCGCCGCGGGCGAGTGCCTCGCAGCAATTGGAGCCCACACCTCCGCAGCCGAGCACCAGCACCGTAGCATCGGCGAGCTTATCGAGTGCCTCGCGGCCCATGATGATCTCGAGCTTGGTGTCGCGTGTCTCGATGGCGGCTGCGGCAACGGTTTCGGTCATAAATATCCTCCGATGGGGAAGCAGGTCGTGTTTTAGCTATCGCCATTATAGGTATTATCACGATGGTTGATTTCCGATCTCAGCCGAACACATTGAGCTGATGGCACGCTCCCGCAGTCAACCGAACGCCCCCGAGGTCCTATCCGGGACCCGGGGGCGGCATTTTCCCAGTTGAAGGAATGGTGGAGATGTGTTTCGATGGGTCCGGTGGCCATGCTCCGCCCGCCGCCCGGCACCTCTTCCCAGACTCAGCCGGACGGTCGGTCCGTCTATTCCGTTTTTTCTCCTAGGCTAGGCCAGCGGGGCATTGCCCCTCTCTGCGCGCGCCCTCTCGATGAGCCCCGGCGTCAGGTCGAGTTCCCCGATGGGCACGTCCCCCACGCCGTAGGCGTCCAGCAGCGCCGCCGCGTCCTCCCCGAGCATCGCCCTGAAGGCGCGCGCGGGCGTCGCGAAGCCGAGCGCGCCGCGGGGCTCGGAGTTCACGTGCGACATGGCCAGCGCCAGGTCGGCCGGGGCGAGCCGGTCGAACCTGATTCCGGCGCCCTTGGGCAGCAGCTTCCTGATCTCGACGTGGTTGCGCTCGCAGGCGCCCTTCTGGTCGCTGCGCCTGGGGTCGCAGTAGAACAGCCTCGTCTCGCCCGGCCCCTCGCCGAGCAGCGCCGCGATCGCCGCCTCGTCGGAGAACTCGGCGCCGTTGTCGGTGAGGACGGCGCGGAACACGCGGCGCGTCCCGTCGGCGCCGAGGATGGCCCGGACGCCCTCCAGGGCGCCCGCGACGCACCCGGCGGTCTTCTCCTCCAGCGGCAGCGCGAGCTGGAGCCTGCTGGGGCGGTGCAGCAGCGTGAGCAGGCAGGCGGAGTCCTCCCGGGCCCCCTCGACGGTGTCCATCTCCCAGGCCGCGGCGCACGCGTCCTCCCCGAGGGCGAGGAACGCGGCATGCGACCTGCGGGCGGAGTGGCGGGTCGCCGCCCGGCCCGCGGCGCGCTTCCTCGGCCTGTAGCCGACCTTGCGCCTGAGCTCCATGTTGGTCATGCCGTCGTAGCCCGCCGAGACCCAGCGGTAGATGGTCGACGGCGACAGGTCCACCGGGCCGCCGTTGCGCGCCGCCATCTGCTCGGGCGACAGCCCCCGGCGCAGGCAGTCCCTTATCGCCTCCAGCCTGGCCGCCGCGGCGGGCTCGTCGGCGTCTATCCCGCGCCTGGACGAGACGAGGACCGAGTCGGCGCACAGCTGCGCGGCCCGGGCCTCGTAGAAGACGTGGGGGCGGCGCTTGCAGCCGATCGCGCGGTACCGGCCGCAGCCGTTGCAGCATCGCGGCCACGCCGCCAGGCGCGGGCAGGCCGCCGACAGGTCGGCGGAGGCGTCCACGCGCTCGCCGCGCCTGGCCTTCGGCGCCGTCACGAACCTGTGCGACGCCACCTCGGCGCTCACCGTCGAGGGCGACCTGCCCAGCTCCCTCGCGATCTCCCTGCACGACGCCCTGCGCTCCAGCATCCTCTGGACCGTGTCCCGCTCGTGCCTCGTGAGCCTTCCGTAGGCCCTCGGGACCGCCCTTGCGGAGCCACTTTTCTTCTTTCCGGACATGCCGTCCTCCGATCTCCCGGGGCCGGCCGATCCGGCCCTCAGGGTATCGGGTTCCCACATTCATCCGCACATGTGCGGATGAATGTGGGAGGTGTTCGGATAAAGTTGATAATCAAGGGTATTATCACGATTCCATTTGAACCCTTGGGGTTTGTTGAAATGGGATTGGGATTCGCATAAGATTGAAGCAGATGGCGCCCGTTGCCGCGGGTTAGCCAACTCCGAAACACGTTTATGGCGTGAGAAGTGGCCGTCTTCGCATTACGCGGGGGCGGCTATTTCATTCGACCTCCAATGTGGATGCCGAGCTCCACAGCCGCGATTACAAGCAATAACAACGTCAGGACATCGTCAATACTCATAGTCCATCTCCTTCTCGGATAGAGGGAGCTGGCCCATCTGCTTCAACTTCCATTGTAGCTAAATACGAACAAATGTTCTATAGATGCGGCTGTATTAGATAATTAGACAAACATCTAAATATCGAGTATAGTGTGCGTGTCATGAGAGTTGCTGAGGGGAGGTCCTATGCCGGGAGAGGGTTTTAAAGCGCTGGCCGATCCTACACGGCGGCGTATTTTGGAACTACTACGCGAGGGCGACCGCACGGCTGGGGAGCTTGCCGAGCATTTTGACATCAGCAAGCCGTCGTTGAGCCATCATTTGGCGACGCTCAAAAACGCCGGGTTGGTGACCGATGAACGTCATGGCCAAAACATCGTTTACAGCTTAAACACCACCGTCATGCAGGACTTGATCGGTTGGTTTATGGGCTTTACAAACACTGAAGGTGATAAGGATGAATAACGAAAACAAGGGCATTCACGCCACGGGGGTATCGCCACGCGTGTGGATCGCGCTGGTCGCTCTGTGCGTCGCCAATATCGTAGCGCACCTTATGGTGATGCCGAGCTTGCCTGCGCAGATTCCCACGCACTGGGGCGCGAACGGCGTTGACGGTTGGGGTCCCAGCTGGATGGCCTCCGCGCACGGCGTGCTGCCCCTGGTGCTTCTCGCAATGTTCTGCGTGGTGCCGCGCATCGATCCCAAAGGTGAGGCATATCGAACCTCGGGCAAGTTCTATCAGGGCTTCGTAATCGCCTTCACCCTGTTCATGTGCGCCATAAGCTGGCTGGGAGAGCTTACGGTCTGGGGCGTGGTGCCGGCGGTCGGTTCGGTCAACGCGCTGATTTCCGGTACTATCGGTTTGCTGTTCATTGGCGTAGGCAACTACTTGCCGCGTGTGAAGCAGAACTATACGCTCGGTATCAAGACGCCCTGGGCGCTTGCCGATCCCGAGAACTGGCGCCGTACGCAGCGCTTTGGCGGTGCCTGCTTTATGGTGCTGGGTGTTGGTCTGATTGTGATGGGCGTTGCGGGTAGCGTGCTTTCGAGTGAAGTTGTCGCCGCGGTGATTGCGGTGCTGGCGTTTGGTTCGGTCGGAGTCGTCTACGTCTACTCGTATCTGCTGTGGCGCAAATCGCAGCGAGCCGCTCGTTAAGGTTGCGGAAAACTAGCGTACGCAGTTCATAGTATGTTCCGGGGGACTTTTCCCAGGTAGTATTAGGGGGTGTGGGCAACCGTGCCCCTTTTTCGTTACGTTTTAGAGCTGGTTTTCTCATCTCGTTTCCACTAAAGCGAAACAAGAATAGGGAAACAGCAGGTAGAAAGGATAAAACAGGCAAATGGCAGAGTTTATCTACCAGATGTATCAGGCTCGCAAGGCTCATGGCGACAAGGTGATCCTTGACGATGTGACCCTGAGCTTCTATCCCGGTGCCAAGATCGGCGTCGTGGGCCCTAACGGTATGGGCAAGTCGACCCTGCTCAAGATCATGGCCGGCATCGAGGAAGTCTCCAACGGCGATGCCAGACTTACCCCCGGCTACACCGTGGGTATCCTGCAGCAGGAGCCGCCGCTCGACGACGACAAGACCGTCATCGAGAACGTGCGCATGGCATTTGGCGACATGATCGCCAAGGTCGATCGCTTCAATAAGATCGGCGAGGAGATGTGCGACCCGGACTGCGACATGGATGCCCTCATGGCCGAGATGGGCAAGCTCCAGGACGAGATCGACGCCGCCGATGGCTGGGATATCGATTCCAAACTCGGCCAGGCTATGGATGCCCTGCAGCTGCCCGATTCCGACATGCCGGTCAACGTGCTTTCCGGCGGCGAGCGCCGTCGCGTGGCCCTGTGCAAGCTGCTGCTCGAAGCTCCCGACCTGCTGCTGCTCGATGAGCCCACCAACCACCTGGACGCCGAGTCGATCCTGTGGCTCGAGCACTTCCTGCACAACTACCAGGGCGCGGTGCTAGCCGTCACACACGATCGCTACTTCCTGGATAACGTTGCCGAGTGGATCTGCGAGGTCGACCGTGGTCACCTCTATCCCTACAAGGGCAACTACTCCACGTATCTGGAGACCAAAGCCGCCCGTATCGAGGCTCAGGGTAACCGCGACGCCAAACTCGCTAAGCGCATGGAGGCCGAGCTCGAGTGGGTACGCTCCAGCCCCAAGGCCCGTCAGGCCAAGAACAAGGCCCGTCTGGCTCGCTATGAGGAGATGGAGGCCGAGGCCCGCGCAAGCCAGAAGCTCGACTGGACCGACATCCGCATCCCTGTGGGCCCGCGTCTGGGCAACAAGGTGCTCGAGGCCCATCACCTGCACAAGGAGTTCGATGGCCGCGTGCTCATCGACGACCTATCATTCACTCTGCCGCGCAACGGCATCGTGGGCGTCATCGGCCCCAACGGTGTCGGTAAGACCACGCTGTTCAAGACGATTGTGGGTCTGGAGCCGCTGACTTCGGGCGAGCTCGAGGTGGGCGAGACCGTCAAGATTTCTTACGTCGATCAGAACCGCTCCGGCATCGACCCCGATAAGAACCTGTGGGAGGTCGTCTCGGACGGCCTGGACCACATGCTGGTCGGCGAGACCGAGGTCCCCAGCCGCGCGTACGTGGCGAGCTTTGGCTTTAAGGGCCAGGACCAGCAGAAGCGCGCCGGCGTACTTTCCGGTGGCGAGCGCAACCGTCTGAACCTGGCGCTTACGCTCAAGCAGGGCGGCAACCTGCTGCTCCTCGACGAGCCCACGAACGACCTCGACGTCGAGACGCTGTCCTCGCTCGAGGCGGCGCTGCTCGAGTTCCCGGGCTGCTCGGTGGTCATTAGCCACGACCGTATGTTCCTGGACCGCGTCGCCACGCACATTCTGGCGTGGGAGGGCACCGACGAGAATCCGGGCAACTGGTATTGGTTTGAGGGCAACTTCGAGGCCTATCAGGCCAACCGTATCGAGCGCCTGGGCGAGGACGCAGCCCAGCCGCATCGTATTCACCGCAAGCTGACGCGCGATTAGTCGAGCTCAGGTGACCTAACGGGAAAGGGACGATAACCTTGAGGGTTATCGTCCCTTTTTTACTTGGTAGAAGGCTCGACTTTATCGATGGTCCAGGTGGCTCCGAGACCGCCGGTGGTGTTGCGGCGGATGCGCACGGTGACTTCGTGGCGCTCGCCGGCCTGCGTGTAGCGCAGGGGGAAGCTTGCGCGGTTTCGCGCGGCCTCGATGGTACCGCGCTCGCGGGCGATCCAGTAGTACTCGCCGACGATGCCGAGCGTGTCGGCGCCGTAGGGGAGATAGGTCGACAGCTGGTGTAGCAATGGGCCGGGGCAGAAGACCTCGGTTGTGAAATCGACGGGGAAGTCCTCGGGGATGGTCGGTGCTGCGGGTGTGGTGACAGGTACTGCAACGGGGACCGGAGCCGGTGCAGGTGCGGGAATCTGGTCACAGGCAGATGCGGATGCGGACTCGATGGCAGGCTCAGGCTCAGGCGCTGTTTCCGGCTTAACTGCGAAATCCGTCGGTTCCACGGAGACGGACGTGTCTGCGGTCTCGGTTTTGGCATCGGCTCGCGGGGCATCCTCTGCCTTGACAGATGACTTTGCCTCGGCTGGCGTGGAGGCCATGGTGGTGATGCCGGCGTTTGCGTTCTCGGGGTCATAGACGACCGTGAGCGAGATGGCAGGCTGCGGCGCCTCGGGCTCCGATGCCGACTCGGTAGCGTCTTGATCGGCGGGCTCGTCGGGCTGATCGTCCTCGGCCTCGTCGCCAAAGACATCGCTGTTTTGGAATGCAGGCGTCTCGGGTTGGTTGGTGGCTTCTTCGGTTGTCGACTTGGGAGTCTCGTTGAGCTCCGCGGTGGCTTCCTGGTCGGATATGACTTCGGGATCGGTCGCGGTGTCGATTTCGGTTTCGGCTTCTGCCGTTACCTCAATAGCGACTTCGATCTCTGTCTCGGGCTCGGGTTCCGGTACGGCTTCAACCATGGCTTCGGGCTCGGGACGCTTAACGTGCTTGGGACGCACGGCCTTGAGGTCCTTCTCGCCTCGCTTTTTCTTTTTGTAGGACTGCTTGGCTCCCTTGGCAGCCTTGGGCTTGTCCTCGCCTTTGGCAAGGGCGGCATCCCAGGCCTCGTTGGCGATGACGGTGGCATACAGGCGGCCGCCTTTAAAGACGGTCAGCTTAATGCAGTCGTCGAGCTCCTCGAGCAGCTCGCGCGTGGACTCAAAGCCCAGGTCATAAGCGGCCATGTCACCAGCGGCGAGCGCCTCCTCGACCTGCGTCATAAACGTTTGCTTGCCGCACCCAATCGCGTCGCGCAGCAGGCGATACAGATAGATGTGGTTGCCCAGCGATAGTGTGGGCTTAACTATTGTCTTGCTCATGGCAAATCTCCTCTTTACACACGTAAAGCATCTTACCATCGCACGGGGTTTGCCACCTCGGCGCCCAAGGCAAACGGGCGCGACCGTTGCCGGTTCGCGCCCGTTATGCAGGTCGGTTATCTATGAGAGGCAAACGTGCTTAGTTGCCCGATGCTGTGCCTTGGCTCGAGCTGTCAGATGGCGTGCCGGACGCGGATCCGCTCGAACTGTTCGAACTGTTCGAACTATTGGTGTTGCTGTTGTCGGTGGAGCTTGTGCCCGATGTATTGCCGTTTGCCTGGTCGCTCGTGCTCGGTTGAGAGCCGTCGGTCGTTTGGCTTGAGTCAGTCGTGCCGGATTGCGTGCCACTGTTGTTCACAGAGGAATCGGCGTTCTGCGATTGATCGGGGGCGTTCGAGGACGAATCGGTGGATACGGAGTTGCCCTGCGAGTCGTCCTGCTGGCTTTGTGATTGATCTGAGCTATCCGCATCGTGCTCGGTTGTGCGCGACGAAAGGATTGACTCGGGACGCTCGCCCAGACCTTCACCGGCGGTGGTGATAAGGATGGCGCCGGCGCAGGCGATGACCGCGACGATGGCGATGGCGATCGAGAAGACGATGACTTTCTTTTGCGTCTGGCTGCGCTCTGCCGCCGCCTTGGCACGCAGACTGTTGGGGGCGACGCGCGCCGTGGTCGCGCGCCCCGCAACCTGGCACATCTCCTGCGTAGTCGCGGCGCCGCCCAGGTGCTCCTCGGCACTAAGGTCAACGGGCTCATAGGCGCCGGCAGGGTAGTCGACGGCGGCGTGCGTGCCTTTGAGGGCGTTGGCGCTGGCAGAGATAAAGTGGCGGTAGACCTGCGAGGACACAACGGTGATGACCGAGCTCACGGCGGCGCCGATCACCGATCCGGCGATGCCGATCTTGGAAGCAAGTGCGACGCTCGTGGCGGCAGCTGCGGCGCCGGCGATGATTTGGGGAATGGAAATGTCGTCGAACAAGCCCTTTTTGGGCGCGATGGCCATGGTCTGTCCGATGGAATGGTTCTCGTGAACGCCGTTGTTGAGCGCGGCCGGTGTCATGACGCGCGTGCGCGGCGCGTCGGTGTACTTGGTTGTCATACGGGGCCCTCCCGGTGTAAATCTTCTTCGTTTCGTGTAGCCATCAGGGTACCCACCAGATGTGAATCGTACGTGACATTTAACAGATACCATCAACTCATCAATAGCTCACCAAATTGGTGGGATGCGGTTACACCCGGCGGTTGAACTACAATAGGGCTTGCTAATTGTTGTGAATGGCGTCTACGCACGGGAGCATTCTTATGAATCTTCACCTTTCTCAGTCTGATGGCTTTTTGCGTGTGGCGGCGGCCTCGCCGCGGATTCGCGTGGCCGATGTCGAGGGCAATGCCGAGGTTGCGCTGGCGGCTGTTCGCGAGGCGGTCGAGCGCGGTGTCCGTGCTCTGGTGCTGCCCGAGCTCAACTTGTGCGGCTATACCGCGGCTGATCTGTTCCATAACCGCACATTACTGCATACCTGCGAGACCGCACTGGCACTTATTCTCGATGAAACCCGCGAGCTGCCGATTGTCTTTACCATCGGTCTTCCCGTTGCGGTGGCCGAGAATATCTACAACTGTGCCGCCGTGTGCTGCGCGGGCGAGCTTTTGGGCCTCACGGCCAAGAAGTATCTGCCCAACTATGGCGAGTTCTATGAACGCCGTTGGTTTGCTCCGGCGCCCGCCGATCCCGTGTGGGTTGAGTTTGCCGGTCAGGGTCCGGTTCCGCTGGGTTCGGGGCTTGTCTACCGCTGCTGTGATGAGGGCGCCGAGGATTTGGTACTCGGTATTGAGGTCTGCGAGGATCTGTGGGTGCCGGCGCCCCCTTCGACCGAGATGGCGCTTGCCGGTGCGACGGTGATCCTCAATCCGTCGGCCTCGGACGAGATTATCGGTAAGGCAGATTACCGTCGCAGCCTTATCTCTAACCAAAGCGCGCGCCTGTACTGCGCCTATGCCTACGCGGACGCGAGCGAGGGCGAGTCCACGACCGATATGGTCTTTGCAGGCGAGAACCTCGTCTACGAAAACGGTTCGAAGCTCGCCGCCACGAAGCTCCTCACCTGCGATATGGCGGTGGCCGACGTTGACCTCGACCGTCTGGTTGCCGAGCGTCGTCGTTCGACCACGTGGACGCGCGCGGATGATGCGCCGGAGGCCACGACCGTTGAGTTTTCGTTTGAGGGCGTGCTGGCCGAAGAACCTGTCCTGCGCGATGCGCTCGACATCGACCGTGTCTTCCCCCGCGCGCCCTTTGTGCCGGCCGACCATGGTGACCTGGCCGGGCGCTGCGAGACGATCCTTAATCTGCAGACTGCCGGCCTCAAGACTCGCCTTGCCCATACGGGTACCAAGGCTGCAGTCATCGGTCTTTCGGGCGGCCTGGATTCCACGCTGGCACTGCTTGTGACCGTGCGTGCCTTCGATGCGCTGGGGCTGCCGCGCACGGGTATCACGGCGGTTTCCATGCCCGGCTTTGGCACGACACATCGCACCAAGTCCAATGCCGAGTCGCTCGCTCGCGACCTGGGTGTGAGCTTCCGCGAGGTTTCGATCCACACGGCCGTGGAGCAGCACTTCAAGGACATTGAGCACGATCCGGCCGTCCAAGACGTGACCTACGAGAACAGCCAGGCCCGCGAGCGTACGCAGATTCTGATGGATCTGGCCAACCAGGCTGGCGGTTTTGTTATCGGCACGGGCGACCTGTCAGAGCTGGCGCTCGGCTGGGCTACCTATAACGGCGACCACATGAGCATGTACGCCGTCAACGCGAGCGTGCCCAAGACGCTTGTGCGCCATCTGGTACGTTATGCCGCTGATGTCTTTGGCGGGCGTATTGCCGAGGTCTTGCTCGATATCCTCGATACGCCGGTGTCCCCCGAGCTTCTGCCGCCCACGGGCGACGGTGAGATTGCGCAGAAGACCGAGGATTTGGTGGGCCCGTACGAGCTGCACGATTACTTCCTCTATTACCTGCTGCGTTTTGGCTTTGAGCCGGGCAAGATCTACCGTATGGCGCTCAAGAGCTTTGAGGGTGTCTATGACGCCAAGACCGTCCACGCGTGGTTGCGTACGTTCTATCGTCGCTTCTTTGCCCAGCAGTTTAAGCGCAGCTGTCTGCCCGATGGTCCCAAGGTGGGCTCGGTGACGCTCAACCCGCGCGGCGATTGGCGTATGCCGAGTGACGCCAGCTCGCGTCTGTGGCTTGCGCGGATCGACGCGCTCAATCCAATTGACTAAGGTTGGCTAAATTGAACCAATACGGGGGTTGCAAGCGTTACACTTTTGCAATCTGATGGCCCGTATCGCGCGGCGCTCTTGTCGGAGCGCCGTTTTTTATATCGAAAGGTGGCACCATGCAGGCATCGCAGCGTCTCGACCGCTTTGGCGCGGAGGTCTTCGCCTCGCTCAACAACAAACTTCTTGCGCTGAAGGCTCAGGGCAAGACCATTTACAACATGAGCGTGGGCACGCCCGACTTTAAGCCGTACGACCACGTGGTCGACGCGCTCACGCAGGCTGCCCGAAATCCCGAGATGTGGAAGTATTCCCTGCGCGACCTGCCCGAGCTTAAGCAGGCCGTGTGCGATTACTATGAGCGTCGCTTTGGCGTTTCGGGCATTACGCCGTCCATGGTGCAGTCGTGCAACGGCACGCAGGAGGGCGTGGGTCATTTGGGCCTGGCCCTGCTCGATCCGGGTGACACCATTCTGGTTCCCGATCCGTGCTATCCGGTCTTTGAGGCGGGCGCCAAGATCGCCGATGCCAAGCTCGAGTACTATCCGCTGGTGGCGGAGCACAATTACCTGCCCTATGTGGCGGGCATCGATCCCGAGGTGGCCGATCGTGCCAAGTACATGATCGTGTCGTTGCCCGCCAACCCGGTGGGCTCGGTGGGCACGCCCGAGGTCTACGAGGAGATCATCGCCTTCGCCCGCGAGCACGACCTGCTGATCGTCCATGACAACGCGTACTCCGACATCGTGTTTGACGGCGAGCCCGGCGGCAGTTTCTTGCAGTATCCCGGCGCGCTCGAGGTGGGCGTGGAATTCTTCTCGCTTTCCAAGTCGTTTAACGTCACCGGTGCGCGCATCGGCTTTTTGGTCGGTCGCGAGGATGTGGTCTCTGCCTTTGCCAAGCTGCGCAGCCAGATCGACTTTGGCATGTTCTTCCCGATTCAGAAGGCCGCCATCGCCTGCCTCAATGGTCCGCGCGATGAGGTCGAGGCGCAACGTCTGAAGTACCAGGAGCGCCGCGATGCCCTGTGCGACGGTCTTGAGGGCCTGGGCTGGGAGCGTCCCAACGCGCATGGCTCTATGTTTGTGTGGGCCAAGCTTCCCGGTGGTCGCACCGATTCCATGGCGTTTTGCGAGGAGCTTATGGAGAAGGCCGGCGTTGTGGTGACGCCGGGCGCGAGCTTTGGCCCTTCGGGCGAGGGGCACGTGCGCATGGCGCTGGTCCTGCCGCCCGATCAGATCGCTTTGGCTGTCGAGGCCATTCGCGAGGCGGGCCTGTATTAGAAGGCTATTTGGGCTCGTCAATAGCTCGAAACCGATTTCGTGCAGTTATTTTACGAATCCTTCAAACAATTTCGGTAAACGGTCGATTTTTGGCTGCGTATAGGAGCATAATCAAAGTCCCGATTGGATGTATTGGGATCACGGCAAGCCGCTCGGGTCGTTCCCGGGCGGCTTGTTTGTGGAGAGAGATGGGAGTTTCTAATGGTTAACGAGAAGAAGGTCGCTATTGTCGGCTGCGGTTTCGTCGGTTCGTCTTCGGCGTTCGCGCTGATGCAGAGTGGTCTGTTCTCCGAGATGGTTCTCATCGACGTGGACAAGAACCGCGCCGAGGGCGAGGCCCTGGATATTGCGCACGGCATGACGTTTGCCGAGCCGATGAAGATCTACGCCGGCGATTATTCTGATGTCGCCGACGCCGCCATGATCGTCATCACCGCTGGCGCTGCTCAGAAGCCCGGTGAGACCCGCCTGGACCTGGTCAACAAGAACGTCAGCATCTTTAAGTCCATTATTCCCGAGATTAAGAAGTCTGGCTTCGACGGCATTCTGCTCATCGTCTCCAACCCGGTCGACGTTCTGACCTACGCCGCCATCAAGATGTCCGGCCTGCCCGAGGGCCATGTCATCGGCTCCGGCACCGTGCTCGACACCGGCCGTCTGCAGCAGATGCTCGGCGCTCACGTCGAGGTTGACCCGCGCGACGTTCAGGCCTACGTCATGGGCGAGCATGGTGACTCCGAGTTTGTCGCCTGGTCCAGCGCTCAGGTTGCCGGCGTGCCGCTGAACACCTTCTGTGAGCTTCACGGCCACCTGGAGCATGAGACTGCCGAGAAGCGCATTGCCGAGGACGTCAAGAACTCCGCCTACACCATCATCGAGAAGAAGCACGCCACCTACTACGGTGTCGCTATGGCGGTAAAGCGCATCTGCACTGCCGTCATGCGTGACGAGCAGACTGTTCTGCCCGTCTCCTCGCTCATGGTGGGCGAGTACGGCCTGTCCGATCTGGCCATCTCCATGCCGACCGTCGTTGGTCGCGACGGCGTTGTCTGCCGCGTTCCCGTGCCGCTGAACGATGACGAGCAGCATGAGCTCACCGCCTCCGCAAAGGCCCTCAAGGACATTATCGACAGCGTCGACTTCTCCTGCTAAATCAAGCTCGCTAGAGCGAAAAGCTACAATGAAGGCGTCCGGGCCCATGTGACCCGGGCGCTTTTTTATGCAAAGGGGACAGGCTTGTTTGCACCAATCTTCGATGCGCCTGGGGCGGACTCGACCGCTATACTGGTTCGTGCCAAAAGCGATCTAGAACGGAATGCCGTATATGAAAATCAATCACGCGATTCTGCATATCCTGGACTTTGACTCTGCCGTCAACGTCATGAGCCAGCGCGAGCTGGATATCGAAAGCCGTATCGTGCGCAGCTTTGTGACCACGCATCTGCGCCGCGCACGTACCTCGGCCGACAATAAGCGCGCCACGTTTGCGGAGAACTCTGCGTTTGGCGGCGAGCTCAAGGGCTATTTCTTTGGTGAGCGTGAGTTCGTGGACTTGTCTCAGCAGATTGCGGAGTTCATCTCTTCCGAACTCACCAAGGCCGAGAAAGCCGAGTCCACTGACGTGCTTGTGGCGGACTTTGACGATGATGAAGATGCCCGCTGGTTTGCCGTGATGCTGCTGGGCTCCAAGCAGGCATTCATGCACGAGGTGGGTCGCGAAGAGGGCGAGGTTCGTAACGACATCGCGCGCCACTACGCCATTTTGCCAAACCCCTCGCAAAAGGTGCCGAGCTATGCCATCGTGCGTGCAAGCACCATGGAGATCGGCTACGTGGATAAGAAGCGCAAGATTGCCGGCGAGGACCGCATGCTCATTCCCGACGGCCTGCTGCAGTGCGACACGGGGGTTTCGGGTAAGGAGGTCATCGACACGGTGACGCGCGTGGTCGAGGAAGTCGCCGAGGAGCACGGCGCCAACACGGCCGTAGCGCTCGCCAAGGTCAAAGCCGCCGTTGCCGAGAAGGTTGAAGACGACGAGGAGCTGCCGCCTTGGGATATCGTCGATGAGGTCTTTGAGGACGAGCCGGTCATCAAGGAGAGCGTGCGTGCGGCGCTGACCGAGGAGAAGGTTCCCGAGCGCGTGCCCGTGGAGCGCAAGCAAGTCGAGCGCGCGGCCGTACGCAATCACAAGATTCGTACCGATACGGGCATCGAGATCAGCTTTCCGGCCGAGATGGGTTCGAATTCCGAGTACATCGAGTTTGTCAACGAGCCCAACGGCCTCATCTCCATCGAGCTCAAAAACATCGGCAGCATCGAGAACCGATAAGGCTTTTTGCTTTTGAATAAAAGTCTGGATTATATTTTGAAGTATACTTTGAAATATAATCCAGATTATTTTTTGGAGGTCAAAATGTCCCCATTTGTTCTGGAAAAACCGGTGTTTACAAAAGACCAGGTTGTTTCTGCTACCGAAGCAAGCAAGTCCTTATCCACCATTCGTAAACGCGCAAAACGCGCGCCTCAGTTCATTGCTGATCATAATGATATCGATACCGTGATTATCGACTATGCTGCCTATGAGGAAATGTACGGCGCGCTGCAGTATCTGCGTGAACTTGAGATAAATCGCATCGCTGCGGATCGAGTCAAGCATGGTCCGCATGAGTTTGTTTCGTTTGAGGACGCCTTAACTGCCGAGGAGCTCGCGGAGCTTGAGTCGATGGATCCGGACGCGATTCCCGACGAGGACCTTTTCGAATGAGCGGGCATTTTGTTGTCGGCTTTTTGAATCGAGACGCCGAGAAGGAATATCAAAAACTAGATGGATCCCAGCGCAGGCTCGTCCGTATTGCCGTCGCAAAATTAAAGACGCGCGCTGATGAAATCGGAACGCCGCTTCACGGCGAGCCCGCCGGCTGCAAAAAGATTAAATGGCGGAATGCAGGACTCAGAATGGTTTTCCGAATCCGAGAGGACGGAATGGTTGAGATTGCCGAGATCGTGGCAATAGGGCGGCGCGATCGTTTCGAGGTCTATAAGACGGCCGTAGGGCGCCTGTCAAAGCAACCCGCCATGGTTGAATACGACGGAACCCTGAGATGATGAAGGCCGAAGCCTCGGACGAGGGCTTCGGCCTTTTTACTTGGGGCTTAATCACGTTGCAGGTTGCGCATGCGTCAGCGAAAACGACTCAGAGCGAGCAAGGTGACGTGAAAGAGGAGGGCATTGACCTTCTGGTCATGCCCGACGATTGAACGTCAGATTGCCGCTCTGGGTCGTTTGGAGCGTCGAGCCGTTACGCGGTTTGGTAAAACCGCGTAACCCTACAGCTGGCGCAGGCCTTCCTCGAGACCGGTCTTGCTATCGGTCTTCTCGTCGCGCATCTTGATAACGCGGGCGGGGACACCGGCGACCACGGCGCCGGCGGGGACGTCCTCGACGCACACGGCGCCGGCGGCAACGACAGCACCCTTGCCCACGCGCACGCCTTCCAGGACCACAGCATTGGCGCCGATCATAACGTCGTCCTCGATGATGACGGGCGTGGCGCTGGCGGGCTCCACGACGCCTGCCAGCACGGTGCCGGCGCCGATGTGGCAGTTCTTGCCCACGGTGGCGCGACCGCCCAGCACGGCGCCCATATCGATCATGGAGCCTTCGCCAATGACGGAGCCGATGTTGATGATGGCGCCCATCATGATGACGGCACGGTCGCCGATCTCGACGCGGTCGCGGATGATCGCACCCGGCTCGATGCGGGCGTTGATGCCCTTGAGGTCGAGCATGGGCACGGCGGAGTTGCGGCAGTCGTTCTCCACATCGTAATAATCGATGGAATCGACGTTGGCGTCGAGGATTGCCTTGAGCTCATCCCAGTCACCAAAGACGGTCTTGCCACGGCGGCCGCCATAGACATGCGCACTGCCCCACTGGACCTTCATGCCCGGCTTTTCGCGCACGTACAGCTTGACGGGCGTCTTCTTGGGCGCGGTGGCGATATAGTTGATAATCTCCTGTGCATCCATTTCGGCTGCGTTGCTCATTTGCGGTCTCTCCTTTGGGTGGATCCGGTTGATACCTGGTTAGGCAAACATGACCTGGTCGAACGTATAGAAGCCGGGTTCGCGGGTGACGAGCTTCTGCGCGGCTGCCAAGGCGCCGTTGACAAAGATCTGACGACTCGTGGCGCGATGCGTGAGCGTGACCTCCTCGTCCTGGCCAAAGAAACTCACTTCGTGCACGCCGGCGACAGTGCCACCGCGCAGCGAGTGCACGCCGATCTCCTTGGGGTCGCGCGCTCCGCACATGCCCTCGCGGCCATAGACGGGGTGGTAGCCTGCCTCGGGCTCGGCTTCGACGACGGCGTCGAGCAGCAACTTGGCAGTGCCGCTGGGGGCGTCGACCTTTTGGTTGTGGTGCGTCTCGACGATTTCGCAGTCAAAGCCGGGCAGCTCTCGCGTGGCCTGTGCCACCAGATGACGCAGGGCTGCGATACCGATGGAGTAATTGCCGGAGTGCATGACGCGGGCGCTCTGACCCAGCTCGCGCAGGCGATCCATCTGCTCGGGCGTATAGCCTGTGGTGCCCGAGACCAACGCCGCACCCGTGCGCTCGACATAGGCGACGACGGCGTCGAAGGTCGCAACGTTCGAGAAGTCGATGATGACGTCGGCCGCCGGAGCGTTCTCGAGCTCGGACAAGTCGAAGCCGATCTGGGCGACGATGTCAAAAACGGGCTCTCCGGCAGCGTCGACAATACCCTCGGCGGTAGTGCGGATGAGCGAGCCCATGCGGCCCGTTCCCATAATGACGGTCTTAATCAAGCAGACCAGCTCCCTTCAGAGCATCGGTAAGTGCGGATCGCGTGTCGTCTGCCATGGGACACAGCGGCATGCGGTAGTTTGCCTCGATCATACCCATCTGGGCGAGCGCTTCCTTGACGGGGATGGGGTTGACCTCGCTAAAGAGGGCATTGATGAGCGGCTGGCCGGCAATCTGGATATCGCGGGCACGTGCCACGTCACCGTCCAGATAGGCGCGGCACATGTCATGTACGAGCTGCGGCTGCACGTCGGCCCACACGCTAATGGTGCCCGAAGCACCCAAGCTCATGAGCGGCACGGTGAGCGCGTCCTCGCCCGAGTACATGCGGAAGTCGTCGGACAGCAGGTGGGCGATCTTGGCAGCGTAGGCGACGTTGCCCGAGGCTTCCTTAATACCCATGATGTTGGGGTGCGCGGCCAAGCGCTCCACGTTGCGCTCGCTGATGCCGCAGCCACAGCGGCCGGGGATGTTGTACAGGATGCAGGGGATGTCTACGGCATCGGCGACGGTCTTAAAGTGCTGGTAGATACCCTCTTCGTTGGATTTGTTGTAGTAGGGGGTAATGAGCAGCAGGCCGTCGGCTCCCAAGCCCTGGTAAGTGAGCGACTTGGTGAGCATGGTCTGCGTGGAGTTGGAGCCCGAGCCGGCGATGACGGGGACGCGTCCTGCAACTTGCTTGACCACCGCGGCGACAACGGAGTTGTCCTCGTCGTCGGTCATCGTGGCGCTCTCGCCGGTGGTGCCCAGGGCGAGGATGGCGTCGGTGCCATTTTGCAGGTGGAAATCGATAAGGCGCTCGAGCGCATCAAAGTCGACACTGCCGTCCTTTTTAAACGGCGTAACCAGGGCGACGATTGAGCCCTCGAGATTGCGGATGTCCATGTTCTTCTCCTTCGCTTCGGCGATCTGGATGCGCTTGTTCCATTGGGCGGCGACTGCTAGGCGCTCGTCTTGGGCGCGGCGGCGGGCACTTTCGGCGCGCGACTTGGCCAACAGTTCTCGGCCGCACGGCAGCACGTCGAGCGTGGCAAAGTAATCGCCCGGGCGCTCGGCGCGGCGGATGAGGTCGGCCGCGCCATCGGGGCGCAGCAGGACCTCGGCGGAGCGCAGCCGTCCGTTGTAGTTGTAGCCCATGGAGTAGCCATGCGCACCGGTATCGTGGATTACAAGCAGGTCGCCCATGTCGATATGCGGTAGCTCGCGATCGATGGCGAACTTGTCGTTGTTCTCGCACAGATTGCCCGTGATGTCATAGGTGTTCGTGACGGGCGCTGTGCCCTTGTCGGCGCCGCCCGGCTGACCCATCACTGTAATGTGGTGGTAGGCACCATACATGGCGGGGCGGATCAAATCGACGGCGCTTGCATCGACACCGATATAGTCCTTGTAGATCTGCTTCTCGTGGATGGCCTTGGTGACCAGGCAGCCGTAGGGGCCCATCATAAAGCGGCCCATCTCGGTGTAGATTGCCACATCGCCCATGCCTGCGGGGACCAGGATCTCGTCGTATGCCGCGTGCACTCCCTCGCCGATGGCGTGAATGTCGTTGGCCTGCTGCTCGGGCAGGTAGGGGATGCCGACGCCGCCGGATAGATTGATGAAGGCGACGTGTGCGCCGGTCTCGCGCTCCAGGCGCACGGCAAGCTCAAAGAGGATGCGCGCGAGCTTGGGGTAGTAGTCGTTGGTGACGGTGTTGCTGGCAAGGAATGCGTGGATGCCAAAGTCCTCGGCACCCTTGGTCTTGAGCATACGGAAGGCCTCGAAGAGTTGCTCGGTGGTCATGCCGTATTTGGAGTCGCCAGGGTTGTCCATGATGCCGTTGGAGAGCTGGAACAGGCCGCCCGGATTAAAGCGGCAGCTGACCGTCTTGGGGATGGGCCCCGCAACACGCTCAAAGAACTCGATGTGGCTGATGTCGTCAAAGTTGACGATGGCACCCAGCTTGTCGGCGAGCTCAAAGTCCGCAGCCGGCGTGTCGTTGGACGAGAACATGATGTCGTGTCCCGTGATACCCAGCGAGCGGGCGATCATGAGCTCGGTATAGCTCGAGCAATCGCAGCCGCAGCCGTATTCGTTGAGAATGGAGATGAGTGCCGGGTTGGGGTTGGCCTTGACGGCAAAGTATTCCTTAAAGCCCGGGTTCCACGCAAAGGCGTCGCGCACCTCTTGCATGTTGCGGCGGATGCCCGCCTCGTCGTATAGATGAAACGGCGTGGGGAACTGCTCGACGATATGCTCGAGCGTCTCCTTGTCCACAAACGGCTGCTTGGCCGCATATGCCTCGTTGGGGGTCAATGCCATGTCCCGTAAACCTCGCTATCCAGACGGCGCCATCTGCGCATCGAATCCGCATAGCGTGGACCCAATGTCCGGATAGCGCTCCCGCATTGCTGCAGACAGTCCTGTGGGTGTTTCCCACAGGCCCACCAGGTTGTTCGTGCCCGAAAACCCAGTTCGGCGGGTTTCGCCTCCCCGCGGGGTCAAAGCCTGCCGGCTCGCCCGCGGCTCTTCGTGCCCGCGCCTCTATCAAGTGGTAAAGACCCTATCACGTTGCACTTTACCAAACAAGAGTATTCGTATATAACGTTTAAAAAATGCAGGGATATGCTGGAAACATGTGTGCCACAATCCTGTATCACAATAAGTTGCAACAGATGTGCCTCACGAAGGGATCCTCTATGACCGAGCTCCAAGAACTCCGTCGCTATCGCCGCGATCTCCATCGCATTCCGGAGCTCGATTTCGATCTTCCGCAAACCATTGCCTATATCGAGGGCGTGCTGGCACCGCTCACCTGCGAAGTGACCCATCCGTGCTCCAGCTGCGTCTGCGCTTTCTTCGACGCCGGCGTTGATGCCGCGCATGCCACGGCGATTCGCGCCGATATGGATGCGCTGCCCATTGAGGAGGCGACAGGGGCGGCCTTTGCCTCGACCCATCCCGGCAAGATGCACGCTTGCGGACATGACGGTCACATGGCCATGGCACTTGCCGCCGCGACGTATGTCGACCGTACGATTCGCGAGCAGCCGGGCGCCATGAGGCGCAACGTGCTCTTTGTGTTCCAGCCGGCCGAGGAAACGACCGGTGGTGCCAAGACGGTATGCGAGAGCGGCGTGTTTGAGCGCTATGGGGTCGACCGCATTTTTGGCTTCCATGTGTGGCCCGATCTGCCTGCCGGCACGTTGGCGAGCTGTTCCGGTCCGCTGCTGGCGCGTTCGAGCGAGACGCATATCTATATTCACGGTACGAGCATCCATATTGCTAAGACCTATGGCGTGCCGGTCGAGGAGTCGCACGATGCCGCGTTGGCGGCAGCGAAGTTTTTGGTTGCCGAGCGCGAGCTGATGGACGAGCTGGGCGGCGACGAGCCCTGTATCGGCAAGTTTGGTCTGCTGCAGGCCGGTACGGTTTGCAACGCGGTGGCGGGGGAGGCCCATGTGGCCGGAAGCCTGCGTGTGTTTACGGACGGCATGTTCGACCGGGCGCGCGAAGGCGTGCGTCGCGTGCTTGATGAGGCCTGTGCCGCAACGGGCTGCACGTACGATCTCGACTTTGCCGAGGGCTATCCGCCGGTCGACAACGACCCCGAGTTGTTTGCCCGTGTCGCGCCTGCCTTGCCCGGCCTGCAGCTTGTGGAGGAGCCGCTGTTAATTGCCGAGGACTTTGCGTTCTATCAGCGCCATCTGCCGGGCGTGTTCTTCTTGCTGGGCACGGGTGTGCCGGAGGGTCAAGAAAACCCGAGCGATTCGGATGGCTGTCCCGCCTATGCCACGAGCGCCCTTCACACCGATACCATGCTCTTTGACGAGGAAATTTTGCTCAAGGGCCTCGATGTCTACAAACGATTGCTTGGCTTGGAGTGACGATGGAACGACGCCGACAGTCTGCCATATATAGTCCTGGTGGGTGCGGGTGTGGCTTGCTGCTGCTCCCGGTTATTGCTGTGAGCATTGGCCGTTTACCGCGGCCTTAGCTCTCAGCTAATGAATTCAAGTTTAATCCTTCCTACGATGTGCTGTGTACCGGCGCGGTAGCCGGATCGTAGGAAGGATGCATAATGAAAAAGCTCGAAAACGAAGTGCTGCTGAGCCGTCGCGCTGCACTTGGCGCATTCGCCACCGTCGCCTTGGGGACTGCCGGTCTTCTTGCCGGTTGTGGTAGCGATAAGGCGACCGTCACCGAGGACGCTGGCGATGGCGACAAGAAGGAAGAGGCGAAGAAGGAAGAGCAGCCTACGACTGACCTGGCGGTTGGCACGACGGTGACCACAGCTGCCGGTCTTTCCGTCGTTGTCGATTCCGTCCAGCCCGGCCTTACAAATTATGACGGTTCGACCATGACGGGCATTCACGTCACGTACGTCAACAATGGCGATGAGGGCGCAGATTACAATATCTACGACTGGAAGGGTGAGGACGCCAACGGCGCCCAACAGAATCAGGGTTACTACAGCGAGGGCTCCGATGAGCTGCAGTCTGGTACCCTTTCCGCCGGTGGCTCCGTGGCGGGCAATATCTACTTTGATGGCGATATCAAGAAGGCACTGTATTTTGCCAACATGTTTGATAAGTCTGCCACTGCAAGCTGGGTGCTGGCCTAGCATGTCGCTACCGTTGCGCCGGATGGGAGGTGAAGTCGTATGCCCGATAAAAAACTGACCGAGGAGTTGCTCAATGAGCTTCTCGATGCGCCGAACATCGATGGCTATATCAGGGAGCACGACTTTGCCGCCCCGTCGCTTTCGGATTACCTGAAGCAGCTACTGCAGGAAAAGGGCTTGGAGCGCTCGCGCGTGGTTCGTATGGCCGATCTCAATGAGACCTTTGGCTATCAGATCTTTACCGGTGCGCGTCATCCGAGTCGCAATAAGGTACTGCAGATTGCCTTTGCGATGGCGCTGACGCTCAAAGAGACCAACCGTGCGCTGACGGCTGCCGGGGTAAGCGTCCTTAACTGCAAGGACCGCCGCGATGCGATTATCATCTTTTGCATCGATCGCGGGTGCAGCCTCCAAAAGGTCAACGAGGAGCTGTATCGCTTTGGCGAGGAGACGGTGAATTAGCCGCTGATATCTGAGCCGGCGGAGCTGTCGAACAACGATGCAAACGAACGGGGCGCGGATGCCATGGGGTGTCTGCGCCCTGCGCTATGATGGAGGCTATGGATACTCAGACCCCAACATATTCCAATGACGAGCTGACTGCAGCGCTTGCCGAGCACCTGGCGTCGCTCGATCGCGACGACAGCTATCGCGTGGAGCGTGTACTTAAGCGCTCGTCCGTTGAAACAACCGAGCTCGTGTACTTTGAAGGAACCGGCGGTGGTTCGCTCGGTCCCTTTGTCCGTAAACGCATCGATGCTTCGGCTCAAATCGGCGGGGCATACGAGCGTCTGTTTGCCGCTCAGCGGGCAGGCAGGCGTTTTGAGCACCTGCCCAGAATCGTCGATTGTCGTCGTGCGGGCGACGAGCTCAACGTGGTTATGGAATACATCGAAGGGGAGACACTCGGGGCACTGGTGGACCGTCTGGGATCCGTTCCCGATTATGCGCGTGAATTGTATCCTGTCCTTTGCGACGCCGTGGGCGAGCTCCATGCCGGTTTTGCAATGGCGGGGGAGGCTTCGGCGCCGGTGATCCATCGCGACCTCAAGCCGTCGAATATCATCGTGACAGGTGCCAACTATACGCCTGATGATGGCCTGACGTTTTCATCGCTGGTGATTATCGACTTGGGGATCGCGCGCGTGTGGCGCGATGGCGCCGATGCCGATACTGTCAAGTTTGGGACACGGCCCTATGCGCCGCCCGAGCAGTATGGGTTTGGACAGACGAGCATGCGAAGCGACGTCTACGCGCTCGGTGCCCTGCTGTTCTTTTGTTTGACGGGGACCGACCCCAAGCCGGGTCGGGACATGCGCGAACAATGCGAGGCATGCGGCGTTCCCGGCCCATTGGCCGATGTCGTTTGCATGGCGATGGCGCTCGATCCGGCCAAGCGTTTTGCGAGTGCGGAAGCGTTGGGACGGGCGACGCGCGCGGCATACGATCTGAGTCGCCCCGTGCGGCCTCCTGCGCCTGCGCCTGTCCGTACTCCGGCCTCGGAGACGTTGTTGACGCCCCAAGGGCTCCAGAACCCCGCAAGGCTTCCTAGACCTGCCACCTCCGCTGCATGCGGTCTGCTCTCTCGCGTTCCGGAGTCCCTGGGGCGCATTTGGAATACGCTCGTCTGCTTCTCGCTGCTTGTGTTCTTTGCCGGAAGTCACTTTGCCGTCTTTCAACCCACGGGAGCAAACCAAAGCTACCCGACGTGGCTTCTCATAATCGAGTATTTTTTCTTTGTCGATGGCCTTATGGCGCTTACGCATTTTGCGGTGCTCGATAAGCGCCGTCTTCGTCGGCGATTCGCAGTGCTCGACAGCTATCGCGGCAAGAAGCTCGCGAAACTCTGGCTCAAGGCATTGGGTGTGCTGCTCCTATGCATGATCGTCATAGTCGCGGTTGCCAATGCGACCGGCGTCGTCGATACCTCCGCTACCTAAAAAAGGGCCCCATTGGGGCCCTTTGCAGTTGCACTTAGATGCGGTTCATCTGAGCGGCGACTTTGTTGTACCAGTCCTGCCACGTGGGTGGGCAGTACTTTTTGGCCGCAGCCGGGGTAAGGGTGGAGCCGTAGTTGGCGCCCAGATAGGCAACGTGAGCGAAGATGCCCTCGCTCCAGCTGCCAAAGCTGCGCCAACCGCCGCCACGTGCACTCCAGCCCCAGGCGTTGTAAGAATTGGCGCAATAAGCACCCTTGGTGCTCTCGATGCAGGCGATGGCGGGGGACCAACGGGGGTCGACACCGGTATTCCAAGCGGCGACGGCAAAGTTATAGCCCTGGCCTGCCATAGGGGAGCCGGCGAGGTAATTGTCGATGCGGCTCGTCCACTCATTAATGAACGAATCGTAATCCGAACTACCGGTGTTGGCGTTGTTCACCGTGGTGTCGATGGTGGTGTTGGCGTTGGTGGCCTGGCTGCTGGAATTGCTGCCGCTCACGCCCTCGCCCGAGAGCTTCTCGGCGGCAGCGGCCTTATCGGCCTCAAGCTTGGCAAGCTCGGCGGCATTTTCCTGCTCGGCTTTTGCCTGTGCCTCGCTGCGGAGCTGCTGGGCCTGCGCCAGCGCATCCTCGGCGTTTTTCTGCTCTGCCTCAAGCTGAGACTTGGCCTGCTGGAGCTCGGCCTTGTTCTGCTCGAGTTCGGTTTGCATGTTATTGAGCTCTTCGATCTCGTCGACGCTCGAGCTTGTGATCTGGTTGGTGTATTTGCAGGTCGTGATGAACTCACCCAGGCTCTGTGCGTTGACCAGGAAGCTCACGATGGGGTTGGTGCCCTTCTGGTACTTGTACAGATCGCGCATGGCGGTGCGTGCCTTTTCCTGCTGATCGGGAAGCTTCGCCTCGATCTTTTCGATACTTGCCTCGTTGGCGTCAATCTGCTTCTGCAGATCGCCGAGCTTGGTGCGGGCATCGTTGTAGGCGCTCGTGGCGGCTTCGATCTTCTGCTGGGCGGCGGCAAGCTGATCCTGCGTTGCCTGCGAGGCGGCATACGCCGCGGCGGGGGAGAGCATCGGCGTGGCCGTCAACGCAACGGCGAGCGCGGCGCTCGTGATGATACGAGCCGGCTTCGACGCGATGAGCGCTGCGGTGCGATGATTCGAATGCTGCATCCAGTCCCTCTGCAATCAATCGTAGGTTATTGTTCCTCAGGTATTCTACTACTGCTTTCGACCTCAACTTGAACCTTAAAGGTTTTAAAGGGTCAAGTTGAACTTGAGACTTTGGCTTTGACCTGCAGTTATATCGAATTGTTGAGAAACCATAGAGTTCAACTTTAACGTTACGGGGGCCTGTTTGGGACGGGCTTTGGACTGTGAAAGCCATCTCAACGTTGGGGTTTGTGGCTATAAGGTCCCATCGCGGCGAGCTTGCTCTACTTCGTTGAGCGCCTGGGCGGGGGTGAACGAACAGGTGCCGTCGCCGAGTTTGATTACCCCGATGTTGTCCCCGGCGTGGGCATCGGAGACGAGGCCAAACTGCTCGATGGCGGTATCGTGTCCGCCGGCGACGGGCGTCTTGCGCGTGCCTTTGTGCGCCGATGTATCGATGGAGGTGATGTAGGCGGCACCGTCGTAAGCATCGTTTGCGGTGCGCAGAGGAGCAGTCGCTTGCGCGCGCGGCGCCAACTCGCGTTTTGCGGCATCGAGGATGGGGTTATCGGTTGGAAGTTCCTGGATCACGCGTGCGCCTTTCACTCGGGGGTATCAATATGCTGAACCCTACAACAACGGTGGGTTCATTACCGTTTGTCATACGGCGGTGAGCGCGGCCTTCATGCTGGATAATTGCGTTGATTGTCATAGATACAGTGGAGCTTTAGGTGGAAACGGTCCGGCACGCTAAAATAAACGGGTTGCATAAAGACCGCCCGTCGTGGGCAGTTCTAGATAGGAAGTTTCCATGGCATTGCAGTTTACAGAGCGCGAGTTTATCCCCGTGCTGCTCGGTGGTGACATCAACGCCTATTCGGTGGCGCGCGCCTTTTACGAGGAGTATCAGGTCAAGAGCCTGGTCTTTGGCAAGTACCAGACCGGTCCTGCGTACCGCAGCCAGATTATCGACTACACGCCCAATGTGGATATCGACACCATGCCGGTCATGATCGAGACCATTAACGGTGTCGCGCAGGCCAATCCCGATAAGAAGATTATTCTCATGGGCTGCGGCGACAACTATGTCGCGCTTGCCGCACAGGCTCAGGATGCCGGCGAGCTTGCCTCAAACGTCATCGCGCCCTATGCGCCCTACAGCATGCTCGAACAGTGCCAGAAGAAGGAAATCTTCTACGAGCTGTGCGAGAAGCACGGTGTTCCCTATCCGCATACGTTTACCTTTACCATGGCCATGCTTAACGCCCGGGGCGAGGCTCCTGCCGAGGTGCTCGACCAGATTGATTTTCCCTTCCCGATGATCCTGAAGCCTTCCGACGGCATCATGTGGTGGGAGCACGAGTTCGAGGGCCAGAAGAAGGCCTACGAGATCGCCGATCGCGCCGAGCTGGAGCAGGTCATTCGCGATGTATACGCGAGTGGCTACACCGATGATCTGATCCTGCAGGATCGCGTGCCCGGCAACGACGAGTACATGCGCGTGCTTACCAGCTATTCCGACCGCAACGGCAAGGTGCGCATGATGTGCCTGGGCCACGTGCTGCTCGAGGAGCACCAGCCTCACGGTGTTGGCAACCACGCCTGCATCATCACCGAGCCCAATGACGAGCTCATGGGCGGCGTGCGCAAGTTGCTCGAGGACCTCAAGTTTACGGGCTTCTCCAACTTTGACGTCAAATACGACGAGCGCGACGGTTCGTTTAAGTTCTTCGACTTCAACACTCGCCAGGGCCGCAGTAACTACTATGTCACCAACAGTGGCTTTAACGTTGCCAAGTACGTAGTGGACGAGTATGTGTACAACCGCCCGTTTGAGCCCGAGTTTGTGACGGCGCAGAACGAGGCGCTGTGGATGGTTGTCCCCATGGGCGTGGTCGATAAATACGTCAAGGATCCCGAGCTGCGCGCTAAGGCGCATCGTCTGGCCAAGGAGGGTAAGGCCGCCGACCCCTCGTTTATGAAGGGTGATTTTGTCTTTAACCGCTGGCTGCGCATGTGGCACACCAAGCTGCGTCACTTTAAGCTGTTTAGGACGTATTACAAATAGGATGAACGTCGCGCCCGCCCGGTTTGTATCGGACGGGCGCGGGTATGATACGCGCAATGGTGTGAGCGTCACCAAGGAGGCGGCGATGGAAAAGCTGGGAGTTATCGGCGGTATGGGCGCCGAGGCCACGTCGTATTACTACGACCAGGTGGTGCGTCACACGGCGGCCGCCCGCGACCAGGAACATATTGACATGGTGGTGCTCTCTAAGTCGACCATGCCCGACCGTACGCTGGCCATTAAGACCGGCGACCATACCGAGCTGCTGGCGACCATGAAGGAATGCGCGCAGGCGCTCGAGACGCTGGGCTGCGCGCACATTGCCATTCCCTGCAACACGTCGCACTACTTTTACGATCAGATTCAGTCGTTTACCTCGGTCCCCATCATCCATATGCCGCGCGAGTCGGTGCGCTATGCGCTTGCCGGCGTGGTGATGGGGGAGTGTGAGTTCGACCCCAACTTGAGCATGCCGGCCGAGCCGGTGCGCAAGATCGGCATCATGGGTACCGATGGCACCGTGGGTGCCGGCGTCTACGGTCGCGAGTGCGAGGCGGCGGGCGTCGAAGTCGTCTATCCCAGCGAGAAGCGCCAGGCCGATGTGATGTCGCTTATTTACGACGACGTGAAGGCGGGACGCGAGCCCGATATGGATAAGTTTGATCGTGTGATGTGGGAGTTTGCCCGCAGCGGCTGCGACCGCGTCATTCTGGCCTGCACGGAGCTTTCGGTGCTGCAAAAGTATCGCGAGATGCCCGAGATCACCCTCGACGCCATGGACGTTTTGGTACGCGAGTCCATCATCCGCAGCGGCGCCCCCTACCGCCTGTAGCTCTCGACCTGCCAAAAAGGGACAGGTTTATTTTGGTAGGTTTTATCTGGGAAAACAGTAAAGGCCTCGGCTCGTTTGTGCGAGCCGAGGCCTTTTGCATTTGTCGGTTGCTGCCAGCGATTGCTAGAACAGGAAGCCGATGGCGATAAGGGCGATGCTGACGATAAGTACGGCAATGTCCAAGCCTTTGATGGGGTAGCGCTTGTACGAGCTCGCACGCGTGCGCAGGTAGAAGCCGCGCTGCTCGGCGGCAAGCGCGGTGGCATCGGTCTTGCCCACGCTCGAGATCAATAGCGGCACGCACAACGGCAGCATGAGCTTGAGCTTCTTGATGGGATTCTTGGTATCGTACTCGACGCCGCGTGCGGTCTGTGCCTCCATGATGGCGTTCATCTCTTGGCCAAACACCGGCACAAAGCGCAGCGCCGTGGTAAAGGTAAAGGCGTAGCGATACGGCACGTGCAGCACCTCCACGCAGGCATTGGCAAGGTCGTTGAGCTTGGTCACCATGAGCATCAGGATGAGTGGCAGCGCTACGCCCAACAGGCGCAGACAGGCCTTCGAGCCGGTGATGAGGCCTTCGTCGGTGACGAAGCCCCACACCACGTTGCCATCGCGCATGAAGGCCAGCTGCAGCGCTAACATGATGAGTGCGAGCGGAATCAGCAGCTTGAGCAGCGAGAACAGGCGGTCGACGACGCCGGCGTAGGCTCCCAGCGCGAGCGTGAGCGCCAGAAACCCCAACAGCGCCACGTAGGTGTCGGACAAAAGGATGCCGATGATGATGGCAGCGGCGAGGCCCAGTTTGATGACGGGATTCAGACGATGCAGCAGCGTGTCGCCCGGCATATAGTCGATGACATTAACCACGGCGGACCATCTCCTCGGTAATGCGAACGATATCGGTGACCTCGCTCACCTGTGCAAAGGCGGGCGAGACGGAAGATGCCAGACGGCGTGAGAGTTCAATAACCTGGGGCGGTTCAACATAGGCACGCTGCATGAGCTCGATGTTCGAGAACAGCTCGTGCGTGCGGCCGCGATCGAGGATGCGACCGTCGGCCATCACCACGATGCGCTCGGCAAAGTCCGAGACAACTTCCATGTCGTGGCAGACCATGATAACGGCGCAGCCGCGCTCGGCCATGGTGCGCACCGTTTCCATCACGGTCATGCACTCGCGGTAGTCCAGGCCACTCGTGGGCTCGTCGAGAACCACGATCTTGGGCTCTACGACCACGACGGAGGCGAGCGCCACCATCTGGTGTTGACCGCGCGAGAGCGAGAAGGGCGCATCGTAGGGCGGCAAGCCAAAGCGGTCGATGACGAGCTGGGCGCGACGCAGCGCCTCGGCGCGGTCGATGCCGGCAAGCTCTAGGCCAAAGGCGACCTCGTCGAGCACGGTGTCCTTGCAAATCTGGCGGTCGGGGTTTTGGAAAAGGGTTGCGACTTCGCGGGCGATGCGGCTCGTGGGAACGGCTGCGGTATCCAGTCCCGTGACGCGCACGCTGCCCGAGGTGGGCTTAAGCAGGCCTGTGAGCAGCTTGGTGAGCGTGGTCTTGCCGGCTCCGTTTTGGCCGACAATGCCCACGAGCTCGCCGGGATAGAGCGTCAGGTTGAGGTCGTGGACGGCGGCGCCACCATGGGGGTAGGAAAACTCAACGTGGTCAAACGTGAGCACCGGCTCGGCGTCTTTCGCATGCGGGCGCAGCGACGGTGCGTGCGGGGAGCCTGTGGGCGCCTGGGCGTCGCTTGTCGCACGGTCGGGGTCGACGATGCCCGCGATCAGGCGTTCGGCCTCGTCGACATCCAGGCAGGGGGTGCCGCTTGCCAAGCCATCGGCCTCGAGGCTGTTGAAAATGCGCGTGACGCGCGGGCAATCGACACCGATGGCGCGGAGCTTGTCGGTGTGCTCAAAGACCTCATGTGGCTCGCCTTGCAGCGCGATCTGGCCGTGATTGAGCACGAGCACGCGGTTGCAATACTCCGAAAGCAGGGCGACCTTTTGCTCAACGACGACGATGGTGATGCCGAGGTTACGGTTTGCCTCTCGCAGGGTCTCGAAGACGAGCGTGGAACTGGCGGGGTCGAGCGCTGCGGTGGGTTCGTCGAGTACCAGGACGCGCGGACGCATGGCGAGGATGGCGGCGATGGCCACCTTTTGCTTCTGGCCGCCCGAGAGGGTGGCGATCTCGCGGTCACGCAGGTCGCTGATACCGACTGTTTCGAGCGTATCGCTCACGCGTTGCTCGATCTGGTCGTGCGGAACGCCAAAGTTCTCGAGACCAAAGAGCATTTCGTCCTCAACGACGGATGCGACCATCTGCGTGTCGATGTCCTGCAGCACGCTGCCGACAATCTGCGACACGTCGGTGAGCGAGACCTCGCAGGTGTCGTGGCCGTCAACTAATACGGAGCCAAAAAAGGTGCCGGTGTAGTGGTGAGGCACGGCGCCCGAGAGGCAGGCGGCAAGCGTGGACTTGCCGGCGCCCGAGGGCCCGATGATGCCGATGAAATCGCCTTGATGCACACCGAGCGACACGTGGGCGAGCGCGGGCTGGGGTGCGCTGCCGTATGAGAACGAGACGTCATCGACGCTGATGATCGTTTCCATGGATACCTTTCATGGTCGTTGGGGATGGTCTTTGTTGGTTGAGCGCGGAGACGGCTTTACGAGGTGCCCCAGGTTGGCGTGAAAGAGGAGCGAAGTGTACTTGGGTACGCGAGCGACGAATGAACGCCAAGATGGGGTGGCTCGTAAAGCCGAGCAGGTTAGTTGAGCTTCAGAGCCTTCTGGATGGGCAGGTAGAGGGCGCCGACCAGAATGGCGTTAAACACGGCGGTCATGGCGACGACGGGCAGCATGGCTGCGGCGAGCTCGCCCACCACGCCGAGCATGGCCATCTTGATGACCATAAAGATGACGCCCGAGACAAAGGTGGTCACGAACGTTGCGACGATGGCGACGGCAGGCTTAACCTGGCCGCCCTTGGCGGCAGCGTTGACGATGACGGCCATGAGCATGGCGGCGATGCCCTCGGCGGCAAAATCGACAAACGGCGAGGTGGTGGTGATTTGGATCACGGCGGCCGAGATGAGGCCGATGACGAGCGCCTGGCCAATGTTGGGGCGAATGACCAGGATGGTGAGGCAGAAGGCCGAGATGATGAACTCGGGGCTGATCATGCCGCCCGAGATGCCCGAGATGGCCTTGCCAACGGTGAAGTTGAGGATGAAGCCGGCGGCAAGCAGGATGGCGAGCAGGACAAGGGCGCGGATGTCGAGTTTACCGCGGTCGGCGGTCTGGACGGTGCGGGGTTGGGCGGCGGTGGTGTTCTGAGGCATGGTGAAAGTCCTTTCGAAAAGGGGAGTGCAGGAAAAACGGAGGCGCGTGATGCGAATGCGATCGGGCTCGAGATAGAAAAAGGCCCCCGGTCGAAACCGGAGGCCTTCCAATCACCTAGAGCGCAAAAACAGGCGTGAGGGACTCACCGTCGACCGATCGTATTCGCATCACGCCACCACCAGTTGTTGAGAGACGTCATCGTGTTCTTCATGTTGGTGGCTCCTTTCGTGATGCCATGGCGCGGTCGCGCCCAGTTGCTGTTTCGCTGCACTATAGCACAGCGAAGTGTGTGCGGGGAAATCTTTTTTGAAAAGAATCTCGCGGCGTTTCCTCCTATTAAGAAGAGCGGGCGGGGCAGCTTGTGCTGTCCCGCCCGCGCCCTGGGAAGTGTTACTTCCTGCGAGGAGTGTTACTCCTTGTTGCGGCGATAGAGGGCATAGCCGCCAGCGGAGATGACGACGACGCCAGCAGCGGCGAACGCGGCAACCACGCGGCCGTCAAAACGGTCACCGGTGGTGGGCAGGTTGCCCTTGGTGTTCTTCTTGTTGGTGGTCACCGTGGTAGAGGTGCTCGGCTTGGTCGGCTTCTCGGGGGTAGTAGGCTGCTCGGGGGTGCCGGGCTGCTCGGGGGTGCCGGGCTGCTCGGGGGTGCCGGGCTGCTCGGGGGTGCCGGGCTGCTCGGGCTTCTCGGGGGCCTCGGTGGCGAGGGCATCCTTGGCGTAGGTGATGGACTGCTTAAGGCCACGGGTCTCGGTGTTCAGGTCGCTCGGGGTGAAGGGCTTGCTAAAGTCGCCAGCCTTCAGATAAGCGCGCATCTCCTGGAGCAGGGCCTTGCACTTGACGTAGGTGTTCTCGGTGGCAGCGTTGCCGGCCTTGTTGGCCAGAGCAGTGCGTCCCTCGGTGGTCGTCTCGGCCAGCATGGCGACGTCAACTTCTTTGTTCTGCTCGATGAGCTCATTTTGGAGCGCATCGAGGTAGGCACGGACGCTGATACCAAGGGTGTCAGGGTTCTCAAAGCAGAGCGAGCTGATGTCCATGAGAACGTAGTTGATTGAGTTCTCGGGTTCCTCGTTGTTCACGATGTCGGTCTCTTCGCAGTGCTCGAAGGAGACGGTCTGATCGCTGAAGTACGGGCTGACCTCAGTTATCAGAGCGGAGTACAACGGGATGGCGACGGAGTACGCAGCGCGGGAGAGCATCTCCCACTGGATGGTGGCAACCTGGGGATCAAGGCCGCGACGAATCTGGAAGAGGTTGACCTCGGTGTTGCGCTCGGTGCCGATGGCGTAGGCGCCGTCGGTGTTGGCGTTAAGGCCGGGGACATTTTCGCCGCGGTTGCCAAAGGCACGAATCAGCTCAAAGGTGCTCCAGCCAGACTTGCCAGGCTTGAAGAACAAGGGCTGGATCTCGCTGACGGATGCGCCGGTACCGTTCTTGTCTTTAACGATGGTGTAGTCCTTGTCCTTGATTAGCGGGTTCATGAAGTAGTCTCGGCCCTGGACATAGCGAGTCCACTGATGCCTGCCAGACTCATCGAGTCCCTCGCCATAGGTTTTGGCAACATCGAACTTGCCGTCGGTGTATTTGGCGAAGCCTTTCTCCACGGGCATGGTCTGGATGCCCTCGGAGTGGAGGCAGTTCTCGGCGTCATTAAGGTCGACATCGTAGTTGAGGCTCCCGATATTAGGGTTGAGCGACGCGACGTCATCAGCGAGCTTCATGGCAATCCACTGATGCCCGGAAAGTGCGGCGAACAGCCAAGTCTCGTTGCTGTCGGCGATGACAATCTGGTCGTTGGAGCAGACGCCCTGCTCGTCAATCAGACTGCCGATAAGCTTGACGCCCTCACGGGCCGTGGCGCTTTCGCCCAGGATAACGCTGGCGTAGTTGTACTCACCCAAGCCGTCCGTCAGGGGGTCCACAGCTTTGACATCTGCATTCATGCTGGTGCTTAGCGTGGCGGAACAGGAGACGCCCTTCTCGTTGATGCCTGCCTCGGAGTAGGCGTCCCAACGGTCATCCCACTGCGAGGGGTGATCGCGCACATAGCTGTAGCGATACGTGGTTTTGTTCGAGGTGTATGCGAACCCGGACTCATCGGAGCTGTAGGTGAAGCCGGGGGCGTGCGAATCCTCGATGCCAAAGTGCTTGAGGTAGCGTTTGTCATAGTCCTCGGCGCGGCCATAATACGTATTGCCGTCGGCCGTAAGGTTCTTGCCCATGTACATCTGCGTGCAGGCGAGCGCAGATGTCGGCATGGACATGATGGTTGCAGCTCCAAAGGCGAGGCCTATGCCTAGCTTCTTGAGCGCGTTGACGGGGTGAGCTTTCCTCATTTTCCCTCCCAGCGTGCGAAAGCCCTCTGTCGCCAGAGGGCTTCAGCCAATAAAACATCTTCCATAGCATAACGAAATGGAAATATTATTCATGTGTGAAATAAACTTATTCTATAAACGTGGTGAAATATTCGATGAGCGGTAAATCGTATTCATTATGTAGCTTTACTTAAATAAAGGCACCCTGTAATTACTGTACCTGAATAAAGCGCCTTGCACAGGGCGCGAAGAAAATCCCCCACTGTTTGGCAAATGCATAAACAACGGGGGAGACGATGATTGGATGAATATCATACCAATGTGGAATTACTTCTTCCGGCGGTGGATTACGTTAATCGCGTAGCCCACGAGCATGGCCAGAACGATGACGATAAAGCCAATGATAGGGTTGTCGTTCACGGGGTCCTCCTATTTTCCGAGTGGAGAGAATTCGTCGACGATGAGGTCGAGGCATTGTGGAAGCGCGCGGGCGCCAAAGACACCGGAGTTGCTGGAGATGATCTCGCCATCGAACTGCATGCCCAGCGACGGCGTGCAGGTAATCTTGGCTTCCTTGGTCTGGATAATCTTAAACTGCGGGCGGCCGAGCACCTTGCCGGCGGGGTCGAGCGCGGCGGTGATCACCGTGGGGAGCAGCTGCACGGTTTTTACCGGCTCGATGACTGCGATGTCGACCATGCCGTCGTTCATGCGGCAGCTGGGGAACAGGTTGATGTCGTTTTGGATGACTGAGGTATTGCCCGCCATGCAGCAGATGCCGTCGAGCTCCTCGACCATGCCGTCGTGTTCAATGGTAAAGTGCGCCACCGTGGGGTTGGGCGTGGCGAGCGCGGAGAGGAAGTAGGCGATCTCGCCAATGTCGTTTTTGGTGGGAGCGGCCTTCATCATGATCTCGGCGTCGAAGCCCGAGCCGGCGATGATGATAAAGCCGTGGCGCTTCTCGTTACCGTTCTCGTCGATCCAAAAGAGCTCACCCATGTCCACCTTGACCGTGCGGCCGGCGCGGCAAGCCTTGGCAAGCGCCGCCGCCTCGGGGGCATTACCGATGTTGTTAAAGAACAGGCAGGCTGTGCCGGAGGGGAAGATGAGCGTAGGGACACCGCACCCGCGCATCTGGTCGAGCACGTTGGAGACGGTGCCGTCGCCGCCCGAAACGACTACGCGGTCGAACTCACGAACGTCCGCTACCGCGTCCTCGGGCTCCATGCCATCGCCGATAAAGCGCATTACGACCTCGTCGCCGCCCTGTGCAAGAGCGTGCGTGAATGCGTAGATTTCATCGGAGCTGGGACCCGATGCCGGGTTGTGGATGATAAGGCAGCGCATACTTACGTTCCCGTTCTGTGACTAACCGAGTATAGTTGTAGGGCAATGCCGATATCCTACCCGTGTTTTTCGGGCTTAACCTTATTCGATGGGTTGATATGTACATTTCCACACATCAGGCTCTACTCGACTTTTGTCAGCGCGCTCGTGAGTTCGACGCGATTGCCGTCGATACCGAGTTTTTGCGCGAGCGCACGTTTCATCCGCGCCTGTGCCTGGTCCAGATTGCCACCCCTGCCGAGAGTGTCGCGGTCGATCCGTTGGTGATCGACGACTTATCGCCGCTGGCCGAGCTTATGGCCGACGAGAGCGTGGTCAAGGTCTTCCACGCCTGCTCGCAGGATATGGAGGTCATGCTCCACACCGTGGGCGCGCTGCCGCGACCGATTTTTGACACACAGGTCGCCGCCGCCTTTTTGGGCGAGCGCCAGCAGATTTCCTACGGCGCGCTCGTGCAGACGTTCTGCGGCGTATCGCTGCCCAAGACCGAGTCGCTGACCGATTGGTCGCGCCGCCCGCTGAGCGATAAGCAGATTGAGTACGCGATCGATGACGTCAAGTATCTGATCGTCGCCTATACCGAGATGATGAGCCGTTTGCGCGAGCTGGGCCGTGTGGACTGGGTGCTCGACGAGTTGCGCCCGCTGGCCGACGAGTCGCACTACCGCGCCGACCGCCATGAGGCATTCCGCAAGGTCAAGCGCATCAACTCGTGTAGCCGCCATCAGCTGGGCATTGCGCGCGAGCTTGCCGCCTGGCGCGAGGACCGCGCCGAGCGCCGCAACATCCCGCGCAAGTGGGTCATGTCCGACGATACGCTGCTGGCGCTCGTCAAGCGCAATCCTGTGCGCGTTGAGGAGTTCCGCAGCATCCGCGGCACCGATCAACTGGGGGAGCGCGATGTGGACGGCGCGCTCATGGCCATCAAACGCGGCGCGAGCTGCCCGCACGATCGCCTGCCGCTCATGGTGCGCGGACATCGCCAGATCTCTCCGGAGCTGGAGAGCGTGACGGATCTCATGTACGCGCTCATTCGCCTGGTTGCCGAGCGTTCGGGCGTGGCGACCTCGGTCATTGCCTCGCGCGATGACCTGGCCGACTATATTGAGCATCCCGAGCAGAGCCCTTTGCGCGAAGGTTGGCGCTTTGAGCTTGTGGGCTCGCGCCTGGACGATCTGCTCTCGGGCAACATGGGGTTGACGGTGAAGGACGGCAAAATCGAGCTCCTGTAGGTATATGGTTACGCGGTTTTACCAAACCACGTAACAGCTCGACGCTGCAAACGGCCGAGAGCGGCAATCTGACGTTCAATCGTCGCTCGCGTACCAAAGTACGCGTCGCTTCTCTTTCACGTCACCTTGCTCGCTCTCGGCCGTTTTCGCTGACATTGCCAAAACATCGATACTGTCTCGTTGGCTGGGCGAGTGGGTAGAATGCCTCCAACGTGTAACTCGATTCGGAGGAATTCGCATGCCCTATTACTATGGTTATGGCTTTGGCATCGACCCGCTGTACCTGCTGGTCGTCCTTGTTTGTACGGTGCTCGGTCTTGCCGCGCAGAGCTATATCAACTCGACGTATAAAACCTGGTCCAAGGTTCGCTCGGACGGCGACACGGGCGCTGCGGTCGCGCGCCGCATGCTCGACGCCAGCGGTTGCAATGCCGTGGGTATCAAGGGCGTCGCCGGTGAGCTCACCGACCATTACAACCCGCAGGATAACAACCTGTATCTCTCGGATGCCAACCGTTCGGGCGGATCGGTCGCAAGCGTTGCCGTCGCCTGCCACGAGGCGGGCCACGCCGCCCAGCGCCAAAGCGGCTATGCCATGATGAAGGTGCGCACTGCCCTGGTCCCGGTCGTCAACTTTACCCAGAACACCTGGACCATCGTGCTACTCATGGGCCTGTTCATGAACATCGCGGGACTCACGACCCTCGCGCTGATCTTCTTCTCGTTTAGTGTATTGTTCCAGCTGGTTACGCTGCCGGTCGAGATTGATGCCAGCCGCCGCGCCGTGGCGTACATCGAGCGGTCGGGCATGAGTTCCAAGCAGGTCAACGGTGCCAAGAAGGTCCTGACGGCAGCCGCGCTTACCTATGTTGCCGCAGCGCTCACCTCGATCATTCAGCTGCTCTACCTGATGGCTCGCTACAACAGAAACTCCAACCGATAACAAATTGGCTTGACAGGCGCCGCGGGGATTTGTGTCCCCGCGGCGCTGTACTATGTGTTGGACTTGAATTTGCGCAGGGCTGGAGCCTTTGTGCGCGATAACGAAAGGAGGCTGCGTGGCAGGCTGGAATCTAACCGGCAATGCCGTTTCCGCCGAGTTTGACGGCTCGGACGATCGGGAGCGCAAGGAACTCAGCGTGAGCCAGGCGGTGGAGATCGCCGCCGGTGCACTCGATGCTATTCCGCAGCTGAGTGTTTTGGGCGAGGTCACGGGTTTTCGTGGCCCCAATGCCCGAAGCGGTCACTGCTACTTCCAGATTAAGGACGATTCGGCCGCCGTTGACTGCATCATTTGGAAGGGCGCCTATCTCAAGCGCACGTTCGATCTGCGCGACGGCATGCAGGTGAGCTTTAAGGGTAGCTTCAATCTCTATAAGCCCACGGGCCGCATGAGTTTTGTCGCCCGCTCGTTTTCGCTGGCGGGGGAGGGTCTGCTGCGTCAACAAGTGGCGCAACTGGCCGAAAAGCTGAGCCGCGAGGGCCTGATGGACGAAGCGCGCAAGCGCCGCATCCCGGTGTTCTGTTCACGCGTGGCGGTCGTCACCTCGCTTTCGGGTGCCGTAATCGATGACGTCAAGCGCACATTGCGTCGTCGCAACCCACTCGTCGAGCTCGTTTGCGTGGGTGCCAAGGTTCAAGGCGAGGGTGCGCCGGCAGAGCTCATTGAGGGTTTGCGTCGCGCCGCTTCCATTACGCCGGCGCCTGACTGTATTTTGCTGGTGCGCGGCGGCGGCTCCTTCGAGGACCTCATGACCTTTAATGACGAGGAGCTTGCCCGCGCGGTGGCGGCTTGTCCTGTGCCCGTGGTGACCGGCATTGGCCATGAGCCCGATACCTCGATTTGCGACATGGTGAGCGACCGTCGCGCCTCCACGCCCACGGCGGCGGCAGAATCGGTGGCGCCGGCTATGACGGAGTTGGCCGACGTGCTCGAGACGCGCCATCAGCGTCTGGGCGCCGCGATGGCTTCGATGATCGGGTCAGATCAGGTCGATCTGGAAATGCTCGATCAGCGTGGTCGCCGCGCTTGGGACACCTATACGGCTCGTCTGGGCGACGCGCTCGATGCGGCCGCGTGCCGCCCGTGCCTCAACGATCCAACGTTTATGGTCGAGCGTCGCGAGTCTGAGCTTGCCCTGACGGCCGATCGCCTGTCCGGCGCCATAACGCGTTCGGTTGGGGCCTTCCGCTCCGACTTTGAGCGCCTGCCCGAGCGCTTGATCGCAAGCACCTCGGGGCTCGATGGCAAACGCCATGCGCTCACGCTTGCGAGCTCCCGTCTGGAGCATCAGGGGCGCACGATGCTCAGCAAGCCCGCGTCCGACCTGGGCCGAGCTGCTGCGTCGCTCGATGCCTTGTCGCCGCTCAAGGTGCTTGCCCGCGGTTACTCCATCGCGTACAGCGAGGACGGTGTGGCTTCGAGCGCCAAGATCTTTAAGCCGGGCGACGCTATTCGCGTGCGCATGGCGGACGGCAACGTGGCAGCAACCGTCAACGCGGTCGAGTAGACCGCGTTTCACAGTGATAGACCCTTAGGAAAGGAAACAGATATGGCAGAGAAGACCCCGGTCGAGCAGCTTACGTACAAGCAGGCCTCGCAGGAGCTGGAGCTCATCATCCGCAGCCTGGAGTCGGGCGACATGGAGCTCGAGGAGTCGCTCGAGAGCTATACCCGCGGCGTCGAGCTCCTCAAGAGCCTACGCACCCGCCTGTCCGATGCCGAGCAGAAGGTCTCGGTGCTCCTTAAGGACGTCGACGGCAACGACGTGCTCGTCGACGGCGAAGCCGCCAACACCGACGACAACCTCTCGTTCTAACCACCTCGCAGCCTACTTTGGGGTAGTCTTTTTGGGACGGGGCTTTTTTGACTACCCTTGCGCGACGGCTCGCCAGGTGCCTGCGCTTGCGAAAAAGTAGTCAAAAAAGCCCCGTCCCAAAAAGACTACCTTGGTCTGTGAGAAAGGAACCAACCATGTGTGATTGCATCTTCTGCAAAATTGCCAACCACGAGATCCCCTCGACCGTCGTTTACGAGGACGATCAGGTCATCGCGTTCGACGACCTCAATCCCCAGGCGCCGGTCCACACGCTCGTAATCCCCAAGAAGCACTACAGCGACATCGCCGACAACGTACCTGCCGAGACCATGGGCGCCATGGCCCACGCCATCCAGGAGGTCGCTAAGGCCAAGGGCCTGGAGGACGGCTTCCGCGTCATCTCCAACAAGGGCGTCAATGCCGGTCAGACCGTCATGCACTTCCACATGCACGTCCTCGGCGGCAAAAACCTGGGCGAGAACCTCATCTGAGGACGCTTCTTCCGTGGGATGAGGCGAAAGCTTAGGCACCGATAACTTATATATCAACGCAATAAACCCGAGCGCGAGGGCGTTTGGGTTTATTATTGAAGCGTATGTAACCTGGCGGCGCCACACCGCCTGTTAGTAGGGAGACACATGAACGTTCTGGTCGTCAACGCAGGATCTTCGACCCTTAAGTATCAGGTCATCGATACCAAGTCCCACAAGGTGTCCGCAAAGGGCTCCTGCGAGCGCGTCTGCTTTACCGGCGGTACCTTCACCCACGCTGCCAACGGTTCCAAGAAGGTGACCGAGAACATCGAGTTCCCCGACCACAAGGTCGCCATCGAGGTCGTCCTGAAGGACCTCGAGGCCAACGGCGTCAAGATCGAGGGCATCGGCCACCGTATCGTTCAGGGCGGTTGGTACTTCGGCGATTCCTCCCTCGTCGACGAGGACGTCCTCGCCAAGATCCGCGAGGTCGCTCCGCTCGCCCCGCTGCACAACAACCCCGAGGCCAACGTTATCGAATACTGCCTCGAGCAGTATCCCGACCTGCCCAACGTCACGGTCTACGACACTGCTTTCCACTTCAACATGCCCGAGGTCGCCAAGACCTACGCCCTGCCCAAGGACGTCTGCGACAAGCTGCACATCCGTAAGTACGGCGCCCACGGCACCAGCTACCGCTACATCTCCAAGAAGGTTGCCGAGATGACCAACGGCGAGGCTCGCAAGGTCGTCGTGTGCCACATCGGTTCCGGCGCTTCTCTGTGCGCTATTGAGGACGGTAAGTGCATGGACACCACCATGGGCTTGACGCCGCTCGACGGTGTCATGATGGGCACCCGCTGCGGCTCCATCGACCCGGCTACCGTGTGCTACCTGCAGCGCGAGGGTGGCTACACCTTCGACGAGGTCGACGAGATGATGAACAAGAAGTCCGGCCTTTTGGCTGTGACCGGCGGCAAGACCAACGACTGCCGCAACGTTGAGGAGCTCGCCGCTGCCGGCGACCCCGAGGCTCAGCTCGCCTTCGATATGTTCGTCTACAAGATTGCCGCCAAGGCCGCCGAGATGGCCACTTCCATGTGCGGCATGGACACCCTGGTCTTTACCGCCGGCATCGGCGAGCACGCTCCGGCCGTTCGCGCCGGCGTGGCCGATCGTCTGGCCTTTATGGGCGTTAAGATGGATCATGCCCGCAACGCCCTGCGTGGCGACGGCGCCTGGTGCCTGTCCGCCAAGGATTCCAAGGTCAAGATTTTCGTCATCCCCACGGATGAGGAGTTCATGATCGCTTCCGACGTCGAGCGCATCGTCAACGGCAAGTAATTGCAAGAGGGGAGGGGCTGGACGATCAAGTGCCGTTCGGCCCCTCTCTTGTGCTCGTTGGGCGATATGCCTGATAGCTATTTATCAAGTTGTGATAACTTCTTATTAACATACGGCCACCTTAAGGGGTCTGCGCCGACCGTATTGCACTGCAAAGGAGTCTCATGAACGTACTTGTTGTCAACGCCGGCAGCTCAAGCCTTAAATATCAGCTTTTGGATACCGATACCCGCAAGGTTTTCGCCAAGGGCAACTGCGAGCGTATCGGATCGGACATGGGCGTCTTTGGCCACTCCGAGAACGGTGGCGCCAAGCAGACCGAGGAGGTTCCCTTCCCCGATCATCGCTCTGCTATCGCTCGTGTGCTCGAGGAGCTTGAGAAGACCGACTTTACGATTGATGGCATTGGGCATCGTATCGTTCAGGGCGGCTGGCACTTCGATGATTCCGCAGTTGTCGACGACGAGGTTATGGCCAAGATTCTTGAGGTGGCACCGCTTGCTCCGCTGCACAACTACGGCGAGGCCGCGGCGATTGAGTATTGCCGTGAGAAGTATCCGGAGCTGCCCAACGTGGCCGTCTTCGATACCTCGTTCCACATGACCATGCCCGAGGTTGCCTACACCTACGCGCTGCCCAAGGACGTGTGCGACAAGTACCACGTGCGCAAGTACGGCGCGCACGGTACGAGCCACCGCTACGAGTGGATGATGGCCAAGGAGATCCTGGGCTCGCGCTGCCACCGTCTGCTTTCGTGCCATCTGGGCAACGGCGCTTCGCTTGCCGCCATTGAGGACGGCGTGTGCCGCGACACCACGATGGGCCTCACGCCGCTCGATGGTTTGATGATGGGAACCCGCTGCGGCTCCATTGACCCGGCCACCGTGTGCTACCTCCAGCGCGAGGGCGGCTACAGCTATCAGGAAGTCGATGACATGATGAACAAGCAGTCTGGTCTGCTTGCCATCTCGGGTATCTCCAACGACGCCCGCGACATCCGCACGCGCGCCTCCGAGGGCGATGAGCGCTGCCTGCTCGCCTTCGACATGTTCGCCTACAAGGCCATGCAGCAGGCCGGTTCCATGATCGCATCCATGGCGGGCGTGGACACCATCACCTTTACCGCCGGCATCGGCGAGAACGACTGGTCGATCCGCAAGGCCTTCTGCGACTGCTTTGAGTGGCTGGGCGTGCGCATCGACAACAACAAGAACCGTGAGGCCGTGGGCAACGGCCCGCAGGTCATCAGCTCCGCCGGTTCCGCCGTCACCGTCATGGTCATCCCCACCGACGAGGAATACATGATCGCCCGCGACGTCGAGCGTCTGACCGCGAACAACTAGCGCGCTCGTTTGCATGTAAACGAAAGGCCTCCTGAGCAACAGCTCGGGAGGCCTTTTTTACTAGCAGAAGGACAGCGGAAACTCCATCCCGTTTCGAGCACAAATTCTGGGACACGCTTTCCGGTTGAGGCACGTTGCGGAAAAAACGACCCACAATAAAGCAAAATTCCGTCCCACAGTTTCCCAAACAAGCCCCAAGCGGAAGCTGCATCCCACAATCCGCCTCCAAACCGGGACACGCTTTCCGGTGGGCCAGACATCGAACCGCAGCCAACATTTCGCATCCAAAGTGATTGCCGCCATCAACGCCTGCACTTTCAGCAACGGCACCCATCCATTCAGATTCTCAGCCCCAGCTCGTAGCCAAGCCGCCGTCCACCCCAGATCCCCTGAATGCTACGTGGCGGTAGAAGGCCGTACGGGCTAACCCCTGAAAACAATCCGCAGACCAGAAACGCCCCCGTTCGTAGCTCCGAAGGAGCAGAACGAGGGCGTTTCATTGGTCGAGGACGTTTTCAGGGGTTAGCCCGTACGGCCTTCGGGCGAGTGCGTGCGCTACTCAGCCATCTGAGCCTGGACGGCGGTGATGGCTACGACACCCACGATGTCGTCGGCAGAGCAGCCGCGCGAAAGGTCGTTAACCGGCTTGGCGATGCCCTGCAGGATGGGGCCGTAGGCGTCGGCGCCGGCGAAGCGCTGGACCAGCTTGTAGCCGATGTTGCCGGCCTCGAGGTCGGGAAACACGAGCACGTTGGCCTTGCCGGCAACGGAGGAGCCGGGAGCCTTGAGCTGGGCGACGTTGGGGACGATGGCGGCGTCGAGCTGCAGGTCGCCATCGATGGCGAGCTCGGGAGCCTTCTCCTTGCAGAACTTCACGGCCTCCTGGACCTTCTTGGCGACCTCGCCGCCGGCGGAACCCATGGTGGAGTAGGAGAGCATGGCCACGTGCGGCTCAACGTTGCCCATGAAGGTGGACCAAGAGTGAGCGGAGGCGATGGCGATTTCGGAGAGCTCATCGGAGGACGGGTTGATGTTGAGGCCGCAGTCGGCGAAGATCAGCGTGCCGTCGGTGCCGAACTGCGGGGTGTCGGTGCACATCACAAAGAAGGCCGAGACCAGCTTGGTGCCCGGGGCGGTCTTGAGGATCTGCAGCGCGGGGCGCAGGGTGTCGGCGGTGGAGTGGCAGGCGCCGGAGACCAGACCATCGGCATCGCCCATCTTGACCATCATGGTGCCAAAGTAGGTGGCGTCCATCACCTGGGCGCGAGCCTGCTCGATGGTGACACCCTTCTTGGCGCGGAGCTCGGCAAACTTCTGCGCGTACTCCTCGTGCTTCTCGGCATTGCGCGGGTCGATGACGGTAGCGCCGGGAACGTTGATCTCGTCGGGGTTGCCCAAGATGACGATCTTTGCCAAGCCCTCCTCGATGATCTTGGTAGCTGCGATGATGGTGCGCGGATCTTCGCCCTCGGGCAGGACGATCGTCTTAAGGTCGGCCTTGGCGGCAGACTTCATACGGTTTAGGAAATCGCTCATGTTACTCCTTACAAGCGTTTCGCTAAGCTCCAGGCACCCGGCTGTCCACGAATAAACCCGCTGCTAGCGGGTTTACCTTTCAAATATGTACGCCGGGGTGCTTGAGCTTTCCTTGTGTGGCAAGCTCATTATAGGACGCATTAGCGCTATAATCGCTCTGATAAATATGTCTCGAAGAATGTTCGAGAAAAGCCCAGCTAACGAGCCCGTGGCTTTTGACAAGGAGTATCGATGCAGATTACCTCAGGCCTGCCTGAAGGCTTTAACGCCGGCGCATACGACATGATTGTCGTCGGTGCCGGGTATGCCGGTGCCGTTTGTGCCCGCCGTCTTGCCGAGACTATCGGCTATCGCGTTGCCGTTTTGGAGCGCCGTGGCCACATTGCGGGCAATGCTTACGACTGCTTTGATGAGGCCGGGATCCTGGTCCACGAGTATGGTCCGCACATTTACCATACCTTTAACGAGCGCGTCCACAATTTTCTGTCGCGCTTTACCAAGTGGACGGACTACCAGCACAAGGTGCTTGCCAATATCAACGGCACCCTTATGCCCGTGCCCTTTAACCACGCGAGCCTCAAGCTCGCCTTTGGCGATGAGCGCGGCGAGGAGCTGTATCAGAAGCTCGTGGAGACCTTTGGCAAGGACGTCAAGGTGCCCATCATGGAGCTGCGCAAGAAGAACGACCCGGATCTTGCCGAGGTCGCCGATTACGTCTACGAGAACGTCTTTTTGCATTACACCATGAAGCAGTGGGGCCAGACGCCCGACCAGATCGATCCCTCGATCACCGGCCGCGTTCCCGTCTTTGTGGGCGACGATGACCGCTATTTCCCGCAGGCCCCCTTCCAGGGCATGCCGCAGGACGGCTATACCGCGTTGTTCGAGCATATGCTCGACCACGATCTGATTGATGTGTTCTGCAACGTGGACGCCCGCGACCTCTTTGAGATTGACGAGACCACCGTCAAGATCGACGGCAAGGTCTATGGCGGCGAGATCGTCTACACCGGTCCGCTCGACGAGCTGTTCAACCTCGACTTGGGCGCTCTGCCGTACCGTACGCTCGACATGAAGTTCGAGACGCTCGATATGGACCAGTTCCAGCCCGTGGGCACCGTCAACTACACCACGAGCGAGGATTACACGCGCATCACCGAGTTCAAGAACATGACTGGTCAGGTCCTGCCCGGCAAGACCACCATCATGAAGGAGTATTCCAAGGCCTATACGCCCGGCTCGGGTGAGACGCCCTATTACGCCATTCTGGAGCCCGAGAACCGCGAGCTCTATGAGCGCTATCTTGAGCGCGTCCAGAACCTGACGAACTTCCACCCGGTGGGTCGCCTGGCCGAGTATCGTTACTACGATATGGATGCCGTGACCAACTCTGCCCTCGATCTTTCGGATGAGATTATCGCCTGCCATGCATAAAGTCATATCATTCGGTATTCCCTCGTATAACGCCGCCAAGGACATGGACCATTGCATCACCTCCATTCTGGAGGGGAGCAATTACGCCACCGATATCGAGATCATCATCGTCGATGACGGTTCCAAGGACGAGACGGCAGCTAAGGCCGATGAGTGGGAGGCGCGTTACCCCGGTATCATCCGCGCGGTGCATCAGGAGAACGGCGGTCACGGCATGGCCGTCCTCTCGGGCCTGCGCGAGGCACAGGGCACCTACTACAAGGTCGTCGACTCGGATGACTGGCTCGACGGTGCGGCGCTTTCGACCATGCTTTCGATTCTGCGTGGCTTTGAGGAGCGCGACCAGCGCGTCGATCTGTTTATCTCGAACTATGTGTACGAGAAGGTTTACGAGGGTACGCATACCGCTATTGGTTACAAGTTCGCCCTGCCGCGCAAAAAGATCTTTACCTGGGACCAGATTGGCCATTTCCGTCTGGACCAGAATTTGCTCATGCACAGCCTGTGTTATCGCACGGATGTGCTGCGCGCGTCCAATCTGCCTATGCCGCCGCACACGTTCTATGTAGACAATATCTACGCCTATGTGCCGCTGCCGCGCTGCAAGACCATGTACTACGCCGACATCGACCTCTATCGTTACTTTATCGGTCGCGAGGGCCAGAGCGTCAACGAGGCCACGATGGTCAAACGTCTGGACCAGCAGTTTCGCGTGACGCGCATTATGATGGAGTCGTTCCATCTGTACAGCGATGTCGAGTCGTCGCGTCTGCGCGCGTACATGATGGGCTATTTCACCATGATGATGGCAATTTGTTCGGTGCTTACCAAGCTTTCCGATGAGGATTGCGCTGACGAGCGCCTGACGACATTGTGGAGTGATTTGAAGGCCTACGACGAGCGTATGTATCGTCGTGCACGCTACGGTGTGGTCGGCTTCTTTACCAACCTGCACGGGCGGGCTGGAGACAAAACCACACTCGGCCTATACCGCCTTGCCTCAAAGATCTTCAAATTCAACTAGCTGTTGAGTAATCGCTGCTGATAGGTTGACTGGGCCCCTTGGCCTTTAGTTTGCTACTGCGAACAGTCCTGCTCGCACGGAAAGCACATTAAGTGCTTTCCGGCTCGTGCGGAACTTGTATCAAACTAAAGGCCAAGGGGCCTTTGCTATAAGAATCGATTGTCAGGCTGCCTGAATTTGAAGATCTTGGACGCGCGGTACACAGGGGCCTGGGCTGAAAGAGATCTTGATGAGTAGGTTGCCCGGTTGGTCTTGGTTATGTTTGTCGCGAGTTCCGCACGAGCCGAAGAGCACTTAATGTGCTCTTCGTGCGAGCCAGGACTGTAGAGCAGCAAACATAACCAAGACCAACCGGGCAACCGGACGAGCTAATTTACTTCGCAACGCCGGGGATGCCGTGGGATGTTTTGGCGGTTTTGGCTCCGTTTACGATGGCGGTTTCCAGGGCCCTTACGGCGAGCATGCCCAGCAGGTCTAGGGGAACGGCGGCGCTTGCCTGGCTGCCCAGCTTGCCGCTGGCAAGGGTGTAGATGGTGTCACCGTCGTTGGTGGTGTGTGTGGGGCGGATGGCGTGTGCATAGGCGTCTGCGGCCATCTGGGAGACCTTGGTGGCCTGGGCCTTAGTGAGCTCCACGTTGGTGACGATGCAGCTGATGGTGGTGTTGGTGCGGTCGAGTGGCATTTTCATAGAGCCGGCGGCGGCAAGGGCGGCGAGCTCCATGTCGACGATCTGGTCGCTATCGGCTGCGGCGCGCATGCCGGCCACCCACTCGCCGGTGGTCGGGTCGACCACGTTGCCACAGGCGTTGACCGAGACCACGGCGCCCACCTTGACGGTGCCGAGTGCCACGGCAGCAGCTCCAAGGCCAGCCTTCATGCAGGTGGCGGGCCCCATGAGCTTGCCTACGGTGGCGCCGGTGCCGGCACCTACATTGCCCTGATCGAGTGTGGTGGGGGTATGGTCGAGCGCCTCGCGCACGGCGGCGATACCGGCCTCAATGTCGGGACGCACGGTGGGATCGCCAAAGGCGAGGTCGAAGATGCAGCTGGAACACACGATGGGCACCTGCGTGGGGCCGACGGGCAGACCGATGCCGCGGCTCTCGAGTTCGCGGGCCACGCCGCTTGCCGCTTCGAGACCAAAGGCCGAACCGCCCGAAAGGCAGACGGCGTGGACCTTATCGACGGTGTTCTCGGGACGCAGCAGATCGGTCTCGCGCGAAGCGGGAGCGCCACCACGTACGTCAACGCCGCCGGTGGCACCCTCGGGCGCCACGATTACGGTGCAGCCGGTGCCGGCCTCCCCGTCTGTATAGTTGCCAAAGCAAAAGCCATCGATATCGCAAACGTCAATGGCTTCGAGCAGTGTGTCCATGTTTTCTCCTATCGGTTTTCCGCCGGGCCTTATGCTCGGTCGGGATCCGTACGGTACGGCAAAATTGTAGGCGCCGGGGGATACCCAGCGCCAGATGCAATTACGAGAGTTTTTGAATCGCACGTGCGACGCGAGCGATGGGTAAGCCCACCACGTTGTAGAAGTCGCCCGAAATGTCATGCACGAGCATGCGGCCGCCTGTGCCCTGGATACCGTAGGCTCCGGCCTTGTCCATGGGTTCGCCGGAGGCAACATAGTGCCCGATCTGCTCCTCGGTAAGCTCATAGAACGTCACGTCGGTCACATCGACAAACGACAGACTTTCGGCGGCATGCGGAGCCGCCGCGTCGCCGGCTTTAACGATGCAGACGCCGGTTGCCACCTGGTGCGTGCGGCCCGAAAGCTCGCGGAGCATGGTGCGTGCCTCGTTCTCGTCTGCCGGCTTGCCCAAAATTTGCCCGTCAAAGGTGACAATGGTATCGGCTGCGACAGTCAGTTCGTTGGGTTCGGCGTGCTCGGAGGCAACGGCAGCGGCTTTGGCGCGTGCCAAGCGTTCGACAAGCGTAAGCGGAGCTTCGCCATCAAAAGGTGTTTCGTCGATATCTGCGGGAATTACGCGAACGTCATAGCCCGCCTCGCGCATCAGCTCTATGCGGCGCGGCGATTGCGAAGCCAAAATCATAGCTGGATGCCCTCGGCAACCTTCTCGACGGCCTTGTCGCCGGCGAGTGTGCGCAGCAGCTCCAAGGCAAAGGGAAGTGACTGTGCCATGCCGCTGGCAGTGATGATGTTGCCGTCTTGCGTGACCTTCTCGCCGGTATAAGCACCCTCGGGGAAGCTCTTCTCAAAGCCGGGGAAGCACGTGGCTCGGCGTCCCTCGAGCAGACCAAGCTCGCCCAGGATAAACGGGGCGGCGCAGATGGCGGCAACGTGCTTGGTTGCGGCGAACTCGCAGACTACATCGCAGACACGCTGGTCGGCGCGCAAGTTGGTGGCTCCGGGCAGGCCGCCGGGCAGCACGATGCAGTCGTACTCCTCAAAGTTGATCTCATCAAAGAGCGCATCGCAGGTCACGGGAATCTGCAGCGAGCTCACGACCTCGCGTGTGGGCATGATCGAGACGAGCGTGGCGCGCACGCCGCCGCGACGCATGACATCGACCATGGTCAGGCATTCAATAGTTTCAAAACCATCGGCGGCGAGAACGGCAACGCTGGGCATGAGAGTTCCTTTCGTAAGGCGGCATACAATTAGCCGTCTTATACCCCGAAGGCCTATGCTTGCCACGCTCGATTTCCCAATGTTTAAAAGGGGACGGGGCTATTTTAGCTACCCTCACCCATCCTCAACAATCTCGATCTGTAACATCTAGGCCCACTTTTGACCCCTAACTGTTACAGATCAAGACAAACGGAAACCGCCCCGACAAAACGTCTAAATCTGTAACATCTACGGACCAAAACCGGGTCTTACTGTTACAGATCGAGACCGTCCCCAACACACCGCCCCGTTCGGGGAACGACCGCCACAGGTACGGCGGGCAGAGACTCATTTTTTTCCTCGGTTTTTCTTGACGGAATCTCACCTGTTGTAGTACTTTGTCCCAGTCTAAAAACGCGTGGACTTTTCTGGGCGCTAGCCACCTTTTTGCCACGCAACCGAGCAGTCGGTTGCGTGGCTTTTTTCGTCTTGGCAGCAGGTGCCACATGCACCGCCAGAAGACCGCACGAGCCCACCTTCCGACTGCAGGGAACAGACGCACGAGACGTGCATCTGCAAGACAGCAGACGGAAGGGAGCCTAATGGCAGGAACAAACACAATCAAGCAACAGGCCGCCGGGGTAGGAGCCACGGGCGCGGGACAGGCCAAGGCGGCGCTCCAGGTCTTTGCGGGCGGCGCCTGCTACGGCGCGATGGCCACGACCTACAAGCTCGCCTACGCCGCGGGCTTCACCTCGGTGCAGGTGGTGGCGAGCCAGGCGTGGTTCGGCTGCCTCTTCTTCGCCCTCGCCACACTCGCGGGCAACGCACTCGGGCACCGATGGCAGCGCGTGGGCTGGAAGCTCGCCCTCAAGCTCATGGGCCTGGGAGCCCTCACCTGCCTCACCTCAATCCTTTACTGCTACGCCATGAGCGTGCTGCCCGCCCCGGTGGCGCTCACGCTCCTCTTCCAGTTCACGTGGCTGGGGCTCCTGTGGCAGACCGTCATGACGCGCCGACCGCCGAGGGCCCTCCAAGTGGTCTCCGCCTTGGTCATCGTCTTCGGAACGGTGTTCGCCAGCGGCGTTTACAAGACCGGCATCACCGGGTACGACCCCGTGGCCCTGCTCTGCGCGCTGGGGGCGGCCGTGTCCTGCTCCCTCTTTGTCACCCTCTCCGGCAAGGTCGAGGCCCCCTGCTCGTCCGAGCAGCGTGGCGTCATCGTATGCGCGGGCTCCGTGGTCATGTCGCTCACGGTGTGCCCGGACTACGTCGTCTCGGGCGTCCTCGTCCAGGGCATCCTGCCCTTTGCCGTCATCGCCGGCTTCTTTGGCATGCTCTGCCCGGTCCTGCTCTTCGGCATGGGCTCTCCGCACCTGCCCGCGGGCCTCTCCACAGTCATGGCCGCCGCGGAACTCCCCGCCGGCCTGCTCATCGCCATGATCGTCCTCGGCGAGCCGCTCGGCGTCGTCGAGTGGCTGGGCGTCGCCATCATCCTCGCCGGCGTGTGCCTGGCGCAGGTCCCCTCCCTGCTTGGAGGCCGGGAGGCACGTCGCGCCGCCGCAGGACAAGCCATCAGCTAGTCATCCCTTCACAGGCGGCCCGCGCGCATCAGGGAAAGGGCCACGGGCCCGGCGCGTGAGGTCGCAAGGACGTTATTAAAGCGTCCCCCGCAGAGGTGGGGACGCCAGAGAGAAGGAGGCACCATGCCATTTCCAAAAGGGTTCCTTTGGGGAGGAGCCACCGCCGCCAACCAATGCGAGGGAGGTTATGACGAGGGCGGCCGCGGCCTTGCCAATGTCGACGTCATTCCACACGGGCCGGAGCGCAACGACGTGAGCCGCGGCCTGAGGCGCATGCTCGACTTCGAGCCCGGGTACTACTACCCGGCCCAGACGGGCATCGACTTCTACCACCGCTACCGCGAGGACATAGCCCTCTTCGCGGAGATGGGCTTCAAGGTCTTTCGCCTCTCCATCGCCTGGAGTCGCATCTTCCCCAACGGCGACGAGGAGGAGCCCAACGAGGCCGGGCTCGCCTTCTACGAGGACGTGTTCCGCTGCTGCCGCGAGCACGGGATCGAGCCCCTCGTGACCATCACGCACTTCGACTGCCCCATCCACCTCGTCAAGAAGTACGGCGCCTGGCGAAACCGCACCCTTATTGAACTCTACAAGCGGCTCGTGACGGTGCTCTTCAACCGCTACCGCGGCCTCGTGCGCTGGTGGATCACGTTCAACGAGATGAACATGATCTTGCACCGTCCCTTCATGGGTGCCGGCATCGTCCTCGAGCCCGGGGAGAATGCCCGCGAGGCCGAGTACCGCGCCGCGCACAACGAGCTCGTGGCCAGCGCCTGGGCCACCAAGATCGCCCACGAGGTCGACCCGGAGAACAAGGTGGGCTGCATGCTCGCCGCGGGAAGCTACTACCCCTACTCCTGCCGCCCCGAGGACGTCCGCGCGGCGCAGGTTAAGAACCAGGAGGACCTCTTCTTCGTGGACGTGCAGGCGCGCGGGCACTACCCCGGCTACGCGCTCAAGATGCTCGAGCGCGAGGGCATCGACGTGGGCATGACCGCCGAGGACGAGCGTATCCTTGCGGAGAACACCGTCGACTTCATCTCGTTTAGCTACTACTCCTCGCGCTGCACCGCGGGCGACCCCGATTCCGTGGGCGGCGTCGCCGAGGGCAACGCCTTCGCCGGCGTGGAGAACCCCTACGTGCGCACGAGCGACTGGGGCTGGGTCATCGACCCGCTGGGGTTCCGCATCACGATCAACGACCTCTGGGACCGCTACCAAAAGCCGCTCTTTGTGGTGGAGAACGGCCTCGGCGCCTATGACGAGGTGCTTCCCGACGGCACGATCGAGGACGACTACCGTATCGCCTACCTGCGCGAGCACATCGAGGCCATGCGCGACGCCATCGAGCAGGACGGCGTCGAGATGCTCGGCTACACCACCTGGGGGCCGATCGACCTCGTGAGCGCGGGCTCCGGCGAGATGGAGAAGCGCTACGGCTTCATCTACGTGGACCGCGACAACCTGGGCAACGGCACGCTCGAGCGCAGGCGCAAGAAGAGCTTCTACTGGTACCGACAGGCCATCGCCACCAACGGAGGCGACCTGGGCTAGCCGCCCGGGCAATATCACTAAGGAGAAAATAATGGCTGAAAAATACGACGATCTGGCCAGATCCATACTCGAGAACGTAGGCGGCGCCGAGAACGTCGCCAGCGTCGCGCACTGCATCACGCGCGTGCGCTTCAAGCTCAAGGACGAGTCCCGCGCCAACACGGCCAAGATCGAGGCCCTCAAGGGCGTCATCCAGGTCATCCAGGCCAACGGCCAGTACCAGGTGGTCGTGGGTAACATCGTCGAGGACGTCTACGACGCGGTCCTGGAGGCCGGTAACTTCTCGGGCGGCGCAAGCGCCGATGACGAGCCCCAGGGCGATAAGACCGTTGCCTCCGTCATCATCGACCTCATCTCTGGCATCTTCCAGCCCATCCTGGGACCGCTTGCCGCCGCAGGCATCATGAAGGGACTGCTCGCCCTCATCACCTACTTCGTCCCGGCCTTTGCAAACGACGGCCTCTACACGCTGCTCTACACCGTGGCTGACGGCTTCTTCTACTTCCTTCCCGTCGCCCTGGCGTTCAGTGCCGCGCGCAAGTTCCGCATGAACGAGTTCACCGGCGTGGCAATCGGCGTGGCGCTCCTCTACCCGACGATGGTCGCCCTGACCTCGGGCGAGGCGCTCGGCAGCATCGACCTCGGCATGGCCGGCACGTTCTCGTGGTACGCCACCGCCCTCGGGGTCCCCATCATCATGCCCGTGTCCGGCTACGTGAGCTCGGTGATTCCCGTCCTTCTCATGGTGTGGTTCGGCTCTATCATTGAGCGCTGGCTCAAGAGCTGGATGCCGGCTGCGCTCAAGATGTTCCTCGTCCCGCTCGCCACGATGACGGTCTCCATCGTCTTGGGCTACCTCGTCATCGGCCCGGTGGCCACCCTCATCACCAACCTGCTGAGCGTGGCGTTCTCGTTCATCTTCCAGCTTCCCGTGGTTGGTTCCGTCTTGGGCAGCGCCCTGGTCGGCGGACTGTGGATGTGCCTCGTCATCTTTGGCTTCCACTGGAGCCTCATCCTCATCCCCATCTCCATCATGAACCTGAACACCCTCGGCCACGACAGCGTGCTCGCCGCCACCGTCGGCCACGGGTTCGCGCTCGGAGCGGTCATCTTTGCCATGTATCTCAGAAACAAGGACGAGCGCTTCCGCGGCATCGCCCTTCCCGCGATGATCTCCGCCTTCTTCTTCGGCGTCACCGAGCCGGGCATCTACGGCATCGCCCTCCCCAACAAGCGCGCGTTCGTCGTGGCATGCCTGAGCTCCGCCGTGGGCGGCGCCATCGTGGGAATGACGGGCGCCCTCATGTACATCTCGGGTGGCCTCGGTGTCTTCAACCTGCTCAACTTCATCGACGGGACCCCTGGTGGCGCCGGAATCTCCCACATGATCTTCGCGATCATCGCCTCGCTCGTCTCTGCCGTCCTGGCCTTCGTCATCGAGTTCATCACCTACCGGCCCAACGACGACGAGGAAGGCGCCCGCTAGCTTGGGTCCTTCTCGACCAGCTCTATGTCGACCAGCTCTATGTAGTTGAGGGCAGTTGAGGTGGGTGAGGGCCGAGGGCGGTCGAGGCGGCCGCCCTCGGCCCGGGACAACCTGCCAGAAGGCGTTTAGCTTTCTCGGGCGACAGTTCAATGTCCAAGAAATGGGGGGCGGTTTAATTTCGGGACGGGGATTAAATAATCATTCGGAACAAATTTATTTTTATCCCCGTCCCAGAAAAATCATCGGGTGTGGTCTTGGGCAAACAGTCTAGTTGCGCTTGAGATGGGCGACGGTTTCGCAGTGGAAGGTTTGCGGGAACAGGTCGACCGGCGTGATCTTGACGGGGGAGAAGGTGCCTTCCTCGACAAAGCGCTTAAGATCGCGTGCCAAAGTCGCCGGATCACAGCTCACGTAGGCCACGTCGCGGGCGCTCGTGCTGGCGATGAGGTCGATTGCCTCGGGTGCCAGACCTGCACGCGGCGGGTCGACCACCAGGACATCGGCATCCTGGTCGGGGAACTCGCGCACGGCATCGCCGCCGATAACATCGACGTTATCGAGCTTGTTGATCTCGAGGTTGCGGCGCAGGTCGCGCACGGCCGGGCCGTAGGCCTCGACGGCGGCAACAAAATCACAGCGGCGGGCGAGCGGTAGGGTAAAGGTGCCGGCGCCGCAGTACAGATCCATGGAAAGCTCATCTTCTTGCGGGTCGAGCGCCTCCATGACAAGCTCGATCAAAATCTCGGCGCCCTTGGTGTTGACCTGGAAAAACGATGGGGCCGAAAGGCGCATCTGGCCGTCGGCGATGTTCTCGGTCCAGGAGCCCTCGCCGGCGAGCATCTCCACCTTGGAGACGCGGCGGGCCTTCTTCTCGCCCTTGCTCATGACGCGCACTACGCTCGTGGGGCGAGCGGCGTCTGCCAACACGCGCGAGACCTGCGAGCGCGGGAAGGAGCCCGTGGGCGTCCAAAGTGCGACCTCGAGTGCCTTGGTGCGACGCGAAGCGCGAATGCCCACGCGCTCCAGACCCAGATCGTGACTGCCGCTCAGATAGTTGAGCGCGCCGACGACCGATTTGAGCGCCTTGGGAAAACGCTTATCGAACAGCGGGCACGAATCTACGGTGACGATCTTGCTGGGATCGACGCCGTGCATGCCAAGGCGAACGCGGCCGTTAACGAGGGTGGGCTCCAGCTCAATCTTGTTGCGGTAGCCCCAGTCGTCCTTGGTGTGGCGGATGGGCTGGACAAGATCGTTGACCTGCTCGGGGGCGAACTTGCCAATGCGCTCGAGCGTGGAGCGCAGGTTTTGCTCTTTGGCGGCAAGCTGCGCAGTGCGCGAGAGATTGCCCCACGAACAACCGCCGCAGACGCCCACGAAGGGGCAGGGGGGCTGAATGCGATCGGGGCCCGGCTCCAGAATCTCGGTCGTGCGGGCGCGCATAAACGACTTGCCGTCCTGCACGATCTCGGCCTCGACGGTGTCGCCTGCCACGGCGCCCTGCACAAAGACGGCCTTGCTGTTGTCGGCGTGCGCCAGTCCGTCGGCGCCGTAGGTCATCGATTCTATGGTGAGCTTCATGTTCCTGCCTGTCATTCGCGGTATTGTTCGCAACCATGGTAGCAGGGAAAAGCGCCCCGTATTTGGGGTATTCCTCAAATACGGGGCGCTTCTACAAACGTCTATTTCGTCTTGCCGGTAATGAGCGTCTTAAGGCCTAGGCCGATCAGGCCCAGTCCCATGCGCACGCGACCGGGGCGATGGCGCTCGATGGTCTTGGTCTTGCCAGCGGGCTTCTCGCGGCGGGCGCCCTTCTCGGACGCGGGGTTGGCCGTCTGCGGTTGGGGCCGAGGAGCAGGCTCGGACTCAGGCTCTATGACGGTTGCCTGAACCTTCTGGACCTCGGGTGCGGCCGGCTGCGGTTCGGGCTCAGGCTTGGATGCGAGCGTAGGTTCTGCCTTGGCGACGGCCTCGGCGTTGCGATAGGCACGCTCCAGCAGAGCTTCCTGCGAGTTGAAGGGGTTCTCGCCTTCTTTGCGCTTCACGGGAATCCAGGTGCCGTCACTCGTCAGACTGCGTGCCTTCACGTTGTCGCGCAGCTGCATGCCCATGTACTCGTGCACCTGGGCGCGGCAGGTGGGGTCGAGCACGGGGAAGGCGATCTCCACGCGGTGCTCGGTGTTGCGCGTCATCATGTCTGCCGAGCTCAGGTAGATCATATCCGAGTCCACGCCAAAGGCATAGACGCGCGCATGCTCCAAAAAGCGTCCGACGATGGAGCGCACGTGCACGTTCTCGGTCTTGCCCGGAACACCGGGCTTGAGGCACGAGATACCGCGGATGATCATGTCCACGCGCACACCGGCACACGATGCCTCGGCGATCTTGTCGATGACCTCGCGGTCGGTAAGCGAGTTGAGCTTAAAGAACACGCGGGCGGGCTCGCCGACAAGGGCACGCTGAATCTCGCGGTCCAGGCCGCGCATGATGAGCGGCTTGAGGCCCACGGGCGCCACGCCCAGGAAGCGGTAGTCGCCGCGCAGGTTGCCCAGCGACAGGTTGCGGAAGAACAGGTTAGCGTCCTCGCCGATGCCGGGATGCGCGGTCATGAGCATAAAGTCGCTGTAGAGCTTGGCCGTCTTCTCGTTAAAGTTGCCGGTACCCAAAAGCGTCAGACGGGTAAGCGCCATGCCCTCGCGATAGGTGAGCTGGCAGATCTTGGAATGGCATTTAAAGCCCTCGGAGCCGTAGATAACGGTGCAGCCGGCTTCTTCCAGCCGCTCGGCCCATTCGATGTTGTTTTGCTCGTCAAAGCGGGCGCGGAGCTCCATGAGCACTGTAACCTCTTTGCCGTTTTCGGCAGCATCGATGAGCGACTCGCACAGGCGGCTTTGTTTGGCCACGCGGTAGAGCGTGATGCGAAGCGAGATGCACTCGGGGTCGTAGGCTGCTTCGTGCACCAGGTCCAAGAACGGATTCATGGTCTCGTAAGGGTAAAAGAGCAGCTTGTCGTGCTGCAGCACCTGATCGCGGATGGAGCGGGTCATATCGATGGTGGGGTTGGGCTGCGGCCTAAACGGCGTAAAGAGCAACTCGTTGCGTAGATGCTCGGGTATTTTGCCCTCGATGCCAAAGACATAGCCCAGGTTGAGCGGGATATCGCAGGTAAAAACCGAGCGGCGCGAAAGCTCGAGCGCTTTGCGGATGGTCTTGAGCGTTGGCTTTTCGAGCGAGCCCGATACGGCGAGTACCACCGGCTGCAGGCGCAGGCGCTTCTTGAGGATGCGCTTCATGTGCTGGCGGTAATCCTCTTCCTCCTCGACGCCCTCGCCGTCCGGATCGATGTCGGCGTTGCGGGTGACGCGGATGAGCGCGCGGTCGAGCGGCTTATAGGAGCCGAAGCAGCTGTCCAGGCAGGCGAGGATGACGTCCTCGAGCAGAATGTAGGAGTAGGTGCCGGTGGGCGAGGGGATTTCGACCACGCGGTTCATCGAGGCGGGAATCTCGATAAGGCCCAGCAGGCTCTCCTCGTCGGTGATGCCGTCCAGGCCACAAGCCAGATAGAGCGCGCCGTTGCGCAGGTTGGGGAAGGGATGGCGCGGATCGATGACCAGCGGCGAGATGACCGGTGATACGTAGGCCTGGAAGTAGCGGGTTACAAAGGTATGTTCCTCGGGCGTAAGCGAATCGATGCGGGCGCGGTGAACGCCCAAAGCGTCGAGCTTGTCCTCGATGCTCTTAAAGATCGACTCCCAGCGGGTAAGGAGCCCGGGCAGCTCTGCCATGACAGCATCGACCTGTTCGGAGGCGGTCATATTGCTCTTGTTGTCGACGGGCTGTTTTTTGAGCTCCGCCAGATCGGACAAGCCGCCCACGCGCACCATGAGAAACTCGTCGAGGTTTGACTCGAAGATCGAGACGAACTTAAGGCGCTCGAACAGTGGCACAGACTCATCGAAGGCTTCGTCGAGTACGCGGTTATCAAAGCGCAGCCAGCTAAGCTCTCGATTTTGCGTATACGAGAAATCGCGCGGTTTCTTGCGCAGCTTGGCGGCGTTCTGCTTCTTTTCGATTTTGCTCGGCATATGCATCTGTCCGTTCAGTCCCCAAAGGGACGGTAGCCTAACACTGTTTGCTATTGTCTCAATTTAGTCGACCTATGGCGCGGACGTATCGCGCGAACGGTATCTTTACCTACTTATTACGCTGACGATCCGAAGAACTAACGTCCGGTGCTTTGAACAAGCGATCTATATCCTCACTCAACTGGTGAGAATGTATGAATAAGAATGATAGCAAGCTGAATATAATCGAATTTAGGTCGAATCGAGGACAAGCGTCATTTATATGCAGATAACCGTTTTTTCTATGCAATTTTGAATCATGGATAACTTTGAGTGTTCAATCTTGATTTCCTAGAAAAATAAGGTTTACCTAGGAAAATCTGCTTTACGAAACTGAAGTGCATCATGGGAAATCGTATGCGATATACCGTTCATCGTACTTTGTTGACCGTTCGGGGGCGAGGTGGAATTGCGGGTGGAAATTGGATATAACTAGAGCTGTCAGCAAGCAGCGCTCCATACGGAGGGGCGCTGATACATTCGGCCCTGACAAGGGCCCGAAAGAAAGGTAGGAGGCCATGACGAAAGGTCTGCACGTGCCTTCCGAGATCGGCAAGCTCAGGAAGGTCTGCCTGCACCGTCCCGGCGACGAGCTCCTCAACCTGCCGCCCGACGAGCTCGAGCGGCTCCTGTTCGACGACGTCCCGTTCCTGGAGGTCGCGCAGCAGGAGCACGACACCTTCGCCCAGATCCTGAGGGACCAGGGCGTCGAGGTGCTCTACCTCGAGAACCTCGTCGCCGAGGTGTTCGACCAGGTCCCCGGCGCCCGCGACGAGTTCACCGACCAGTACATCGCCGAGGCCGGCATCCGCGGGAAGCACATGCCGCAGATCGTCCGCGAGAAGCTGGACTCCATCGAGGACAACCTCGAGTTCGTCAAGAAGACCATGGCCGGCATGACCAAGGCCGAGATCGAGATGCCCCTCACGGCCTCCACGACCCTCGACTCCCTGGTCAACTCCGAGTCCGAGTCCGACCTGATCATCGACCCGATGCCCAACCTCTACTTCACCCGCGACCCGTTCGCGGTCGTCGGCGAGGGCGTCAACCTCAACCGCATGTACTCGGTCACCCGCAACCGCGAGACCCTGTACGGCAAGTACGTCTTCAAGTACCACCCCGACTACAAGGACGTCTCCCTGTACTTCCGCCGCGACTGCCAGTTCCACACCGAGGGCGGCGACGTGCTGAACATCAACGAGAAGACCCTCGCCGTCGGCATCTCCCAGCGCACCCAGGCCGCCGCTATCGACGTCATGGCCCAGAACATCTTCTGGAACTCCGACTCCAAGGTCGAGCGCATCCTGGCCTTCGACATCCCGGTCTCGCGCGCCTTCATGCACCTCGACACGGTCTTCACCCAGATCGACGTCGATAAGTTCACGATCCACCCCGCCATCATGGGCACCCTGCGCGTCTACGAGCTGACCGCCGGCAAGAACCCGGGCGACGTGAACATCCGCCTGATCGAGGACACCCTCGAGCACGTCCTGGAGGACGCCACCGGCGTCGACCAGGTCAAGCTGATCCCCTGCGGCGGCGGCGACCCGATCGCGGCCTCCCGCGAGCAGTGGAACGACGGCTCCAACACCCTGTGCGTCGAGCCCGGCAAGATCTGCGTCTACGCCCGCAACACCGTCACCAACGACGTGCTGTACAAGGAGGGCCTGGACCTTCTCGTCGTGCCCTCCGCCGAGCTCTCCCGCGGCCGTGGCGGCCCGCGCTGCATGAGCATGCCCTTCTGGCGCGAGGACCTCTAAGGTTTTCAAAGACCCGTACAGGTCTTAAAACAAACATCTAGCTGCCATTAGATGTCTCCCATTGGGGCGGTGCGGATCTTTCGCACCGCCCCATTCTTGTTTAATGAAGCTTAATTAACATCAGATAAGGCGGCCCATATGACTAGGGGCAGTCACGTTGATACCCCCCAACGGTGTCGGCTTCTTTGCCTTTTGGGCATCATCTCCATTCCCATGACCTTCGCCGGCATCATCCCCGTGTTCTAGCGATTGGAGCCTAGCCATGGATATCAAGACAATCGGCGTTGAGGAATGGCTCAACGTTTGGGAGAAGAGCGCCACGTGGGATATCGCCCAGTCGACGATCTCGTCGCTTACCATGGGCGAGCTGCGCGCGCTCGACGAGCAGGACGGCGCTACGTTCTATGAGCGCCTGGACCGCGAGAAGATGAACTACGGCTGGATCGAGGGTTCACCGGAGTTTAAGGCTGAGGTCGCCAAGCTCTATCGTCGCGAGGTCAATCCCGATCACATTCTGCAGACCAACGGCTGCACGGGTGCCAACCTCAACGCCATCATTGCCGTGGTCGAGCCCGGCGATCATGTCATCGCCGAGTGGCCTACCTATGCGCCGCTCTATGAGATCCCGCGTACACTGGGCGCCGAGGTCGAGTATTGGGAGCTTCGCGAGGAGCTCGGATGGAAACCCGATATCGAGGAACTCAAGCGCCTCATTCGCACCAACACGAAACTCATCTGCATCAATAACGCATCGAACCCCATCGGTACGGTGCTTGATGCCGATACGCTCGGTCAGATTGCCGAGATCGCCCGTTCGGTGGGCGCCTACGTGCTGTGTGACGAGGTGTATCTGCCGCTCGAGAACACCGAGTCCTTTATGTCGATGGCCGACGTGTATGAGAAGGCCATTGTCACCAACTCGGTGTCTAAGACCTATTCGACGCCTGCAGCCCGCGTGGGTTGGGTCGTGGCCGACGAAGAGGTGTCCAATCGCATCCGTACCTATCGCGATTACACCATGATCTGCGGCGGCGTGTTCAACGATGCCCTGGCGACCTATGTGCTTGAGCACAAGGACAAGATTCTCGAGCGCAACCGCAAGATCGTGTCTGGCAATCGCGATATCGCGCAGGCTTGGATCGATACGCAACATCGCGTTTCCTGGACGGCCCCGCAGGGCGTGTCTACCTCGTTTATCCAGCTTGATATTCCCGAGGACGACGAGGAGTTCTGCAAACGCCTGTTGTCCGAGAGGGGAGTGCTGCTGGTGCCCGGCAGCCGTTTTGAGCTTCCCTGCGGCGCACGCCTGGGCTACTGCGCGAGCGAAAATGTTCTTCGCGAGGGCTTGAGGCTTCTGGGCGAGGCACTGGCCGAGTTCGATCGCTAATCCCTTGAGGCCCTCGAAGGCCTAAACCTTACTTGGCCCTAGGTGTACCGAATGCAGACCCGCCCCTTTTGGGGAGCGGGTCTGTTTGTCTTTGCCGCCGGAAAAGTCAAGTTGCTACAAATGGAGACGCAAGATCGATCGGGTATTCGACGGGCCTTATACTAAGTTTCCGGTGAACGGTATCCAACGTCTGGTAAACGGTAATCTGTTTGCTAAAAATGAATAGGACAAACTTTTTTATGAATAAAAATCAAAATGGTTGAGAGACAGCAAGAATTGCGAATTCTATTCATATCGTTGCATGAAATATGCAATCTGAGGGTGGTTTAACAAAGTTTAGTTCCATTTGATTTTTGGATTGAAAACGCGTTTAAGCACGTAAATACACTTTATTAAGATGAAGTGTGCCATGCGTGAAGTATATGTGTATGCCGTTCACCCCCTATAAAAAACCGTTCGGGGGCAAGGTGGAAGTATGGGTTGATTTTGGATATAAATATGTCGTCAGCAATAACGCCTCACACGGAGGGGCGCTAACGAATCGGCCCTGACAAGGGCCCGAAAGAAAGGTAGGAGGCCATGACGAAAGGTCTGCACGTGCCTTCCGAGATCGGCAAGCTCAGGAAGGTCTGCCTGCACCGTCCCGGCGACGAGCTCCTCAACCTGCCGCCCGACGAGCTCGAGCGGCTCCTGTTCGACGACGTCCCGTTCCTGGAGGTCGCGCAGCAGGAGCACGACACCTTCGCCCAGATCCTGAGGGACCAGGGCGTCGAGGTGCTCTACCTCGAGAACCTCGTCGCCGAGGTGTTCGACCAGGTCCCCGGCGCCCGCGACGAGTTCACCGACCAGTACATCGCCGAGGCCGGCATCCGCGGGAAGCACATGCCGCAGATCGTCCGCGAGAAGCTGGACTCCATCGAGGACAACCTCGAGTTCGTCAAGAAGACCATGGCCGGCATGACCAAGGCCGAGATCGAGATGCCCCTCACGGCCTCCACGACCCTCGACTCCCTGGTCAACTCCGAGTCCGAGTCCGACCTGATCATCGACCCGATGCCCAACCTCTACTTCACCCGCGACCCGTTCGCGGTCGTCGGCGAGGGCGTCAACCTCAACCGCATGTACTCGGTCACCCGCAACCGCGAGACCCTGTACGGCAAGTACGTCTTCAAGTACCACCCCGACTACAAGGACGTCTCCCTGTACTTCCGCCGCGACTGCCAGTTCCACACCGAGGGCGGCGACGTGCTGAACATCAACGAGAAGACCCTCGCCGTCGGCATCTCCCAGCGCACCCAGGCCGCCGCTATCGACGTCATGGCCCAGAACATCTTCTGGAACTCCGACTCCAAGGTCGAGCGCATCCTGGCCTTCGACATCCCGGTCTCGCGCGCCTTCATGCACCTCGACACGGTCTTCACCCAGATCGACGTCGATAAGTTCACGATCCACCCCGCCATCATGGGCACCCTGCGCGTCTACGAGCTGACCGCCGGCAAGAACCCGGGCGACGTGAACATCCGCCTGATCGAGGACACCCTCGAGCACGTCCTGGAGGACGCCACCGGCGTCGACCAGGTCAAGCTGATCCCCTGCGGCGGCGGCGACCCGATCGCGGCCTCCCGCGAGCAGTGGAACGACGGCTCCAACACCCTGTGCGTCGAGCCCGGCAAGATCTGCGTCTACGCCCGCAACACCGTCACCAACGACGTGCTGTACAAGGAGGGCCTGGACCTTCTCGTCGTGCCCTCCGCCGAGCTCTCCCGCGGCCGTGGCGGCCCGCGCTGCATGAGCATGCCCTTCTGGCGCGAGGACCTCTAAGTCTTTCCGTTTCCGGTGCGGTCCCCCTACAACCGCACCGGTTTTGCCCGTCAAACGGGCAACACTAATACTTGCGTAATTCATTTTTCGAAAGGAAACGAACCATGGGTGTTAACCTCTCCGGCCGTAGCTTCCTCAAGCTCCTCGACCTCACCACCGAGGAGATCGAGTACCTGCTCAAGCTCTCCAAGAACTTCAAGGACATGAAGCGCGCTGGCGTTCCGCATCGCTATCTCGAGGGCAAGAACATCGTTCTGCTCTTCCAGAAGACCTCCACTCGTACCCGCTGCGCCTTCGAGGTCGGCGGCATGGATCTGGGCATGGGCGTCACCTACCTCGATCCGGGTTCGTCGCAGATGGGCAAGAAGGAGTCCATCGAGGACACCGCCCGCGTTCTCGGCCGCATGTATGACGGCATCGAGTTCCGTGGTTTTGCCCAGGACGACGTCGAGGAGCTCGCCGCTAAGTCCGGCGTGCCCGTGTGGAACGGCCTGACCACTGAGTGGCATCCCACCCAGATGCTCGCCGACATCCTGACCGTCCAGGAGAACTTCAACTACGACATCAAGGGCAAGACCCTCGTCTTCATGGGCGACTGCAAGAACAACGTTGCTCGCTCCCTCATGGTTGTCTGCTCCAAGCTCGGCATGAATTTCGTGGCCTGTGGCCCCGAGGAGTGCATGCCCGCTGACGACGTCATCGAGGCCTGCAAGCCCATCGCCGAGGCTAACGACTGCACCATCAAGCTGACCACCGACGTCAAGGACGGCGTCACCGGTGCCGACGTTATCTACACCGACGTGTGGGTCTCCATGGGCGAGCCTGACGAGGTCTGGGCCGAGCGCATCGCTCAGCTCACCCCGTATCGTGTCACCTCCGAGGTCATGGCTATGGCCAACCCGGGTGCCATCTTCCTGCACTGCCTGCCCAGCTTCCACGACACCAACACCACGATTGGCGCCGAGAAGTGCGAGCAGTTCGGCATTACCGAGCAGGAGGTCACCGACGAGGTCTTCGAGAGCCCTGCTTCCAAGGTTTTCGACGAGGCCGAGAACCGCATGCACACCATCAAGGCTGTCATGTACGCAACGCTCAAGTAAGAGCCTTTAAGCATTTCGCTCGGGGTGTATTGCTGCACACCCCGAGCGGTTTGTCTGGTAAATATCTTGCGTCGGGCGGTGGGCACGGCACGGAAGATCCGCTTCGCGCGAGAAAGTTAAATGATTTATGAAGGGGGGATGAGAACTATGACTGAGACCGCTAAGAAAAAGCGCGGTATGCCTTCATCGTTCACCATTCTTCTAGCTCTGCTGGCAATTGTTGCAGTGATTACCGTTATCGTCTCCGGCACGTCCGGCGGCGCTGTTACTGCAGCCCGCCTGAGCGATTTCTGCACCGCCCCGATTCTGGGCTTCGCTGACGCTCTGCCCGTCTGCCTCTTCGTTATGATCTTGGGCGGCTTCCTCGGTATGATGACCGAGACCGGCGCTCTGGACAACGGCATCGCCGTTCTGGTGCAGAAGCTTAAGGGCAACGAGATCATGCTCGTTCCTGTCCTTATGCTCATCTTCTCCCTCGGTGGTACCACCTATGGTATGTGCGAGGAGACCGTTCCCTTCTACGCCCTGCTCGCCGCTACCATGATGGCTGCCGGCTTCGACCCCATGGTCGGCGCTGCTACCGTCCTGCTCGGCGCTGGCTGCGGCTGCCTGGGCTCCACGGTTAACCCGTTCGCCGTCGGCGCTGCCGTCGACGCTCTGACCGGCGTTGGCATTGAGGTCAACCAGTCCATCATCATCGGCCTCGGTGCCGTCCTGTGGATTGTTACCACGGCCATTTCCATCTTCTTCGTCATGGGCTATGCCAAGAAGGTCAAGGCTGACAAGGGTTCCACCATCCTTTCGATGCAGGAGCTCAAGGACGCCGAAGAGGCTCACGGCAAGGCTGCTTCCGAGGTTAACAAGGAGGTCAAGCTCACCGGTCGTCAGAAGGGTGTTCTGATCGCCTTTGCCTTCACCTTCGTCGTCATGATCGTCGGCTTCATTCCGCTGGCCGACCTCAACGAGGGCGTTGCCAACTTCTTTGACGCTGGCGCTGTCTACGATGCCGACGGTAACACCGTCGTCCAGGGCTGGTCTGCCCTGATCACCGGCCTGCCCATTGGCCAGTGGTACTTCGACGAGGCTTCCACCTGGTTCTTCCTCATGGCTATCCTGATCGGTATCATCGGTGGCCTGTCCGAGAAGCAGATCGTTAACACCTTCATCACCGGCGCTGCCGACATGATGTCCGTTGTTCTCGTCATCGCCCTCGCCCGTGGCATCTCCGTCCTCATGGCCAACACCGGTCTCGACGTCTACGTCCTCGACGCTGCCGCCAATGCCCTGGCTGGTCTGTCCGGCGTGATCTTCGCTCCCATGAGCTTCCTGGTCTACTTCGGCCTGTCCTTCCTGATCCCGTCGACCTCTGGTATGGCTACCGTCTCCATGCCCATCATGGGACCGCTGGCTGTTAAGCTCGGCTTCTCGCCCGAGGTCATGGTCATGATCTTCTCCGCCGCCATCGGTGTCGTGAACCTGTTCACCCCGACCTCCGGTGCCATCATGGGCGGTCTCGCCCTGGCCAAGATCGAGTGGACGACCTGGCTCAAGTTTGCCCTTAAGCTCATCGTCGTTCTCTCCGTCGTCTGCGCCATCATCCTGACTGTCGCCTGCGTGTTGATCTAAGTACCCAACGGGTGCCCCACGGAAACCTTGACGATCCTGTAGAGGATCACTTGGTCATCGTCTGTCCGGTGGGGTCACCCACCGGTAGACTCCTACCTTTAGCCCCCTCCCGTTCCGTGCGCGGGAGGGGGCGCTCTTATGTTGCGCGGTTCTACGAACCGCGCAACCAGTTGACGCTGCGCGCCGCCCAGAACGACAATTTGTCATTCAAAAGGCAAGGCATGACCAAAAGGTCTATGCCTTGCCTTTTTCATGCCAACTTGTACGTTCTGGACGGCGCTCGCTGACTTATGCTCAACCTGCGACGTTTCCCTTGCTGGTGCAGGGAGCAGCTTGCTCGCTCTGGCGCCCGTGTCTGACTTATGCTCAACCTGCGATGTTGCCATTGCTGGTGCAGGGGAAGTGCGCTTGGGGCAGCTAATTTGGGACGGGGCTTTTTTGACTACCCCTTTATGTGGGGGTAGTCAGAAAAGCCCCGTCCCAAATTAGCTGCTCCGGCCTCGTCGGTGGGGGAGGGTCTGCTCCGCTATAATCGCCTAGGACATTAAATGGAAACGGGACGGGAGCCATACATGCGCCAGGGTTTCGACAACGCGAAGTATATCGAGCTGCAGGCTGCTCACATTAAGGAGCGCATCTCGCAGTTTGGCGGCAAGCTGTATTTGGAGTTTGGCGGCAAGCTGTTCGATGACTATCATGCGAGCCGCGTGCTGCCGGGTTTTGAACCGGACAGCAAGTTCCGCATGCTCAAGAGCATTGCCGACGACGTCGAGGTCATCATCGCAATCAATGCGAACCATATCGAGAAGAACAAGGCCCGTGGCGACTTGGGCATTACCTATGACGAGGACGTCCTGCGTCTGGTCGATCTGTTCCGCGGGAACGGATTTGCCGTTGCCGCCGTGGTCATCACGCAGTATGCCGGTCAGCCCGCTGCCGACGTCTTCCGCAATCGTCTAAACGCGCTCGGCATTCCCGCCAAGCTGCACTATCCCATCGAGGGCTATCCGCACGATGTTGACCTGATCGTTTCTGATGAAGGCTACGGCAAGAACGAGTTTGTCGAGACCACGCGTCCGCTCGTTGTCGTGACGGCGCCCGGCCCTGGCTCGGGTAAGCTCGCCACCTGCCTGTCGCAGCTGTATCACGAGCACAAGCATGGCACCGCTGCCGGCTATGCCAAGTTCGAGACCTTCCCGGTCTGGAATCTCCCCCTCACGCATCCGGTGAACATTGCCTATGAGGCTGCCACGGCAGACCTCGATGACGCCAACATCATCGACTCGTTCCACCTTGAGGCATATAACAAGACCACGGTCAACTACAACCGAGACGTTGAGGCGTTCCCGGTTGTTCGCGCCCTGATGGAAAAGATCTTGGGCGAGAGCCCCTATCAGAGCCCTACGGACATGGGCGTCAATATGGTCGGTTTTGCCATTACCGATGACGATGCATGCCGAGATGCCTCCAAGATGGAGATCGTGCGCCGCTATTTTGCCGCGGTTGAAAGCGTGCGCCGTACTGGCGTGGGCGATGAGCAGGTCGACCGTCTCAAACTCATTATGAAAAAAGCCGGCATCGACAAGAACTATTCGCCGGCACGCTCGGCTGCTCTCACCAGGGAGCAACTGACGGGCGGTCCCGTGGGTGCCATGGTGATGCCGGACGGTTCGGTAGTGACCGGAAAGACCTCAACGCGTCTGGGTGCCGCGAGCTCGCTCATCATGAACGCGCTTAAGCATGTTTCGGGCGTCGATCTTGAGCTCGAGGTCATCAGCGATGAGGCGATTGAGCCTATCAGCAAGCTCAAGACGCATTTCCTTGGCAGCAAAAACCCGCGTCTCCACACCGACGAGACGCTCATGGCGCTCTCTATCACCTCGGCCACGAGCGAGACGGCTACTCGTGTTCTTTCGGGTCTTGAGCAGCTGCGCGGCTGCGACGCCTTCTTTAGCGTGATTATCTCGCCTACGGACGAGACGGTGCTGCGCAAGCTGGGCATTAACGTGTGCTGTGAGCCCAAGTTTGAGCGCCGCGGTTTCTTCCATCGCTAAGATTGAGATGAGACGCCGCATCGGAGTGCGCACCCGATGCGGCGCTTAGGGGGTTTTAGGGCTATATTTGCCGAAATTTAGGCCGTTTACCTGCCCAAAAGCGATTTGCGCGGTATACAATTACCTCAGTGGATACATCCTTTGCGGGGCTACCCATGATGGATGTTACCGGCCATCGAGGGATGCGCCGGTCATGCGCGGTGCTTTTGATGCTCGTGCTCGGTTTGAGGAGGCTGCCATGGCGGGCAAGGGTCGTGCGAGTGTCAACGATATGAAGCGTGTCGAGGTGCTGGTGCTGATGGAGATTGCTCGGCAATCTAAGGGAAACGGTGTGCCGTACGGTTTCTCGCGCAAGACACTCTCCGAGTGCGTAGGGGTTTCGCCGTATCGTGCCCGCGCTGCAATCGACCGTTTGGATTCTGATGGCCTTATCGAGGTCGTTTCTCGTTATAACGATGATGGCGGCCAGCTTGCAAACGGCATATGCCTGACCGGGCGAGGCGAGTGGTACCTTAAGGGTGTTCGTGCCGGCATGCTTGTTCAAGATATGTTGAAGGATGAGACTGCCGATCGGTAACAACACGGCAGTTTCGACGAGCCTGCACCGCCCAAAGCTACTTGGGCGGTGTTTTGTTTCGAGATGGAGAAATGCGGGCATGCGGGTGAAAAATAGCGAGCGGCTTGCTTTTCGAGTATTACAATGAAGACCCGTAAGATGTGAATGGAAAACTTCTACGGGAAGCGCAGGTAATTCAATATGACCAAGCATGTGTTTGTAACCGGCGGCGTAGTTTCGTCCTTGGGTAAGGGCATCACCGCGGCCTCGTTGGGCCGTCTGCTCAAGTCACGCGGCTACAAGGTGACGATGCAGAAGGCCGACCCGTATCTGAACGTCGACCCCGGCACCATGAGCCCGTTTCAGCATGGTGAGGTCTTCGTGACCGAGGATGGCTACGAGTCCGACCTGGACCTGGGCCATTATGAGCGCTTTATTGACGAGAATCTTACCCGTGATTCCAACTTTACGACCGGCGCTATCTACAAGAGCCTGATTGCCCGCGAGCGTCGCGGTGACTTTTTAGGCGGCACCGTTCAGGTGATTCCGCACGTCACCAACGCCATTAAGGATAAATTCCGCCGCATCGAGGAGCAGACCGGTTCCGACGTGGTCATCACCGAGCTGGGCGGCACGATTGGCGATATCGAGTCGCAGCCGTTCGTGGAGGCCATCCGCCAGTACCGTAAAGAGGCCGGTCCCGAGAACGTCTGCTACATCCACGTGTCGCTCGTCCCCTATATCGCCGCCGCGCACGAGGTCAAGACCAAGCCCACGCAGCATTCGGTCAAGGAGCTTCGCAGCTTTGGCATTCAGCCCGACATCATTGTGCTGCGTTCTGATCACCATATCGACGATGCCATCCGTGGCAAGATCGCAAGCTTCTGCGACGTCGATACCGACTGCGTCTTTACCAACGAAGATTGCGCGAGTATTTACGACGTGCCGCAGCTGCTCGCCGAGCAGGACTTTGACCTGCGCATTTGCGAGCGCCTGGGCTTGGACCCGCGCGAGCGCGACATGAGCGAGTGGAACGAGTTCCTGCGCAAACAGAATCATGCCAACCACCATGCCGACAAGGTCAAGATCGCCGTTGTGGGCAAGTATACCCAGCTCCCCGATGCCTACCTGTCGGTCATCGAGGCCCTGCATCATGCAGGCGTTTTCTATGATCGTCATGTGGACGTGCAGCTGGTCGACGGCGAGAGCCTCGACGAGCAGAACGTCTACGAGGTGCTGGGCGACGCATCGGGCATTTTGGTGCCCGGCGGCTTTGGCAAGCGTGCCCTGGAGGGCAAGATTCTTGCTGCCGAGTTTGCTCGCGAGCATAAGATTCCGTATCTGGGCATTTGTCTGGGCATGCAGGTCGCCGTGTGCGAGTTTGCCCGCAACGTGGTCGGCCTTGCCGGCGCTAGCTCCTCCGAGTTCGATCCGGACGGTCCGTTTAGCGTAATTGACCTGATGAGCTCGCAGGAGGACGTGACCGAGAAGGGCGGCACCATGCGCCTGGGCGCCTATCCGTGCAAGCTCGCCGCCGATACCCTTGCGCGCGAGGCCTATGGCGAGGAGCTTGTCTATGAGCGCCACCGTCATCGCTTTGAGTTCAACAATGCCTTCCGCGACCAGCTCGAGGACGCGGGTTTGGTTATCTCGGGTCTTTCGCCTGACGAGCGTCTGGTCGAGATGGTCGAGCTGCCGCGTGACGTGCATCCGTGGTATGTGGCCACCCAGGCCCACCCCGAGTTTAAGAGCCGTCCGACCAAGCCGCAGCCTCTGTTCCGCGAGTTCGTGCGCGCCTCGATTGGCCAGCACGAGGGTGTCGATCGCCTGCAGGTGACGCCCATGAACCTCGCGACGGACTAAGGGTGCCAGCGAACGAAAGACATACCGAAGATACTCCCTCGTTGCTCGATACGGTGACGGGGGAGTATCTTGATTACCTTGCGGTCGAGCGAGGCTTGGCGCGCAATACGATCGCGGCATATCGTCGTGACTTGACGACTTACTGTTCCTACCTGGAGCGGGCCGGTGTTGAGTCCTTTGAAGGCGTGAACCGTCAGATAATAGAGGGTTTTGTCGGTGATCGGCGCGACGGGGGCTACTCCGATGCCTCGGTGGAGCGTGCAGTTGCGGCCGTGAAAGGTTTGCATGCCTTTTTGGTTCGCGATGGGATCGTCGCCCAAAACCCGACGGCTGCACTGCGCCTGCCCAAAAAGGCGGAGCGCCTTCCGGAGTATCTCTCGGTAGGGGATGTCTCGGCGCTCCTCGACCAAGATTTCCCGGAAGGGGAGATGGGTTTGCGGGACCATGCCATTTTGGAAGTGCTCTATGGATGTGGCCTGCGCGTGAGCGAGTTGGTGGGGCTCGATGTGGGCGACGTCCATTTTGACGACGGCTTTGTGCTGGTGCGCGGCAAGGGCTCGAAGGAGCGGCTTGCCCCACTCGTGGGAAGTGCCGCACGGGCTATGGCTCAATATATTGCTGATGGGCGTCGGCGCCTGGCCGCTCATGCCCGCGGGTCAAAGACGCCGGCAGTCTTTTTAAATAAGAACGGTGGTCGCCTGTCGCGTCAGAGTGTTCACGTCATATGCGAGCGATACGGGCGTCAGGTGGGACTGGTGGGGCTTCATCCCCATACCTTGCGTCACTCCTTTGCGACCCATATGCTTGCGGGCGGTGCCGACCTGCGCGTGCTACAGGAGATTTTGGGACATGCCGACATTTCGACCACACAGGTCTACACGCATGTCGACCGCACGCAGCTGACCGAGGTCTACCTGGCGGCTCATCCGTTGGCGCATCGCTAGCGACTCTTTGACCTGCATATTTACAACTAATGGGGGACGGACCCCAGGTTGTCGTGACGCGGTTTTGTGCGCGTATCGGCAATCTGGGGTCCGCCCCATCTTTTGTCTTGCGCCGATGCGCCGGTGGGTCGCGCGTGACGTTGGTGGGGAAGTTTGGGGGGCGATGTGAACGGCGCGTAAAGGGACACAAAATTCGCCTCAAGGTCAACTTGAAGGTTGAGGTTGAAAGCCGGGCTGCTACAGATGGCATCCCGGCTTTGCTGTAAACACAACATATTGTGTTTTCGAACATATGAACGAGGGTGTTTTACAGCATATAGAGGGTGGAGTGGTGGGGTGTTGTGGGGGAAGGTGTGGGGAAAGATGTTGAAAAATGGGGCAGTTCCCCATATTATTAATGACGTCGACAGGCGGGGTGGTTCCCCGCGTACGTGCCATCTGAGTAACCGAGGGGAGGGCGCACATGGGAATGACGGGTGCATACGAGCGCAATCTCGATGCAAAAGGTCGTCTGTCCCTGCCTGCACCCCTTCGCGAGGAGCTTGGAGAGCATGTTCGCGTGTTCAAAGCCCTGGATGTCGATGCTCTGTACGTGTTCTCTGCCGAGGCCTTCGATAAGTGGGTCGAAGGACTCTTCGCGGGTCGTGAGGGCCACGAGGGTTTTAACCCGCGTGACATCAACGACCAGAAACTCATGAGGGCGATCAACAAGCGCACCACCTCGATGGATGTGGACAGCGCCGGTCGTATCGGTCTTTCTGAGTCTCTCCGCAAGCAGGCGAACCTCGACCGCGAGGTCACGGTTGTGGGCAACTACGACCACCTCGAGGTTTGGGACCGTGCTACGGCCGATGAGGACGATGACGATGAGGCTCTGCTGGACCTCTTCTTCTCGTAAGGGCAAGGCATGAGTAACGGATGGAGCGTGGGATCTTGACACAAGAATATCGGCATGAACCTGTCATGCTCGGCGAAGTGCTTGAGTCGCTGCAGCTAAAGAGCGGATCTGTCGTCTGCGATTGCACCCTTGGCGGTGCCGGTCATTCGGTAAAGATGGCCGCGCAGGTGGGGGAGACGGGTCTTTTGCTTGGCGTCGATCAGGACGACATGGCCCTCGAGGCCGCTGGTGCCCGTCTGGACCGCGAGGTCCCCGGCGTCTCGCATCAGCTGCTGAAGGGCAACTTTGGCGACTTGGACGAGCTGCTTTGCTCGGCCGAGGTGCCCGGGGTCGATGGCTTCCTGTTCGACTTGGGCGTTTCGTCACCGCAACTCGATATCCCTGGCAGGGGCTTTTCGTATAACGAAGATGCCCCATTGGACATGCGGATGGATCCGGGTAACAACACCCTAAACGCAGCTGAGGTCATCAACACCTATAACGAACACGACCTCGCCCGGATTCTACGCGTCTATGGTGAAGAGAAGTTCGCCTCGCAGATCGCACGCGAGATCGTGCGTCGACGCGAGTCCGAACCGATTGAAACCACCGGTCAGTTTGTCGAGATCATCAAGGCTGGCATTCCGGCTGCCGCTCGTCGGCATGGCGGACACCCGGCCAAGAAAAGTTTCCAGGCCATTCGCATCGAGGTCAATCATGAACTCGATGTGCTCGAGAGAGGACTTGACGCCGCCACCAGGTGGCTCAACCCGGGCGGACGCATCTGCGTCATCTCGTATCACTCGCTCGAGGACCGTATCGTAAAGAACCACTTTAAGGAGATGAGCCAGGGGTGCACGTGTCCGCCGGAGATTCCGGTGTGCGTGTGCGGCAACGTGCCGATACTCAAGGTCATCACCCGCAAACCCTTGGTTGCCCAACCCGATGAGGTTGCGCGCAACCCTCGGGCGAGATCAGCCAAAATCCGCGTGGCGGAGCGCTTGTAGCGTTACGCGCGCGATATTGGACCTCCCGCTCGCACCATAAACGAAGCTTAAACACACTACCAACGTACTCGGGATGGGAGGCGGCATATCATGGGCTACAACACCTCAAACGCAGCGCTCGCCTATGATATGAACGCCATGCCCGCCTACCGCGAGGCACCGCAGGCGCCCGCTGCTCCTCGTGAGCAGCGCACACCGCGCTTTGATGTCTACACGGGCGCGGGCCGTCAGGCAAACCAGGCGGTAAGCCCGGTTTTCATGAGCGTTCTTAAAACGTTTTGCATCATTGCGGCTATCTTCATGACGATTGGCGTCGCCCGCGTGGCGCTTGCAAGCGTTACGGCCCAGGTGCTCAACAGCAACGCCGAGCTTACCAACACGCTCGAGAAGGCGACCGATGAGAGCTCTGACCTTGAGGTCATGCACTCTGTTTATGGTGCCGATACACGCATTCGCGATCTTGCGGGCGCTTATGGCATGGTGGAGCCCAGCGAGAGCGTTACGCTTGATTTTTCGCAGGATGCAGCCGCGGGCGCTAGCTCGGCTGCGGCTGTCCAGTAATAAGACGGTAGCTGAGTATGACAAATGATTATCGCCGCGGTCCAGACGGGAGTCGCGGGCAGGGACGTCCCTCTTCGCGGGGACGTTCTGGTTATCAAGGATCGGGTCGGTCATCTTACAACTTGGGGTCGAATCGTGGCAACGACCCAACGTCGCGCCTTCGCGGCTCGGATGACCCTCAAGTACGCAATAGCAGATCGAATAGACGATCTTCGACCGAATGGCTTACGGGGACGCCATTGCCTCGCCGTAATGCCGTCATGGGTTGTATCGGTTTGGGCCTGGCTGCGGGCGCCATTCGCCTTGCCGACTACCAGATCGTAAATGCCGATGAGTTGCGCGGGCGCGCCGATGCTCGACGCCTGCTTGCGGAGACGCTTTACGCCAAACGCGGCACGATCTACGACCGAAACGGCAACGTGCTGACGTCGTCGGTCGAGTGCAGCAATGTCGCCGTGAATCCACAGTTGATCGAGGATGTCGATAAAACGGTATCGGCCTTGGTTAAGGCGACTGGAATCGATAAGAAGACTTGCCGCAAGCTGGTTCAGTCCGATGGCACCTGGGTGTATATCAAGCGCCAGGTGGACGAGGACGATGCCGCGGCATTGAAGAAGAAAAATCTGCCCGGCGTGCTCTTTGAGCAGGCGATGAAGCGGGTGTATCCATACGGCAATCTGGCTTCGCAGGTTCTAGGCGTGGTGAACGTTGACAACGTGGGCCTAACGGGCCTTGAAAAGCAATATGACAAATTGCTGACCGGAACAAACGGCACGCTGGTACGAGAGCGTGCGAGGGACGATAGCTATATTGCGGGTGGCGCCTATAAAAAAGTCGCCGCCATCGATGGCGTTGACATCGTGACGACGCTGGATGTCAATATCCAGCGTGCAGCAGAGGACGCTCTGGCGGAGGCGGTCGAGAAGACCAAAGCCAAGAACGGTTCGGCTTTGGTGACAGACCCTACTACCGGCGAGATTCTGGCCGCCTGTTCGTATCCGACCTACGACCCGACCAATCTGGAGAACGCCAAGACCGAGGATATGAACTTGCGCTTGGTCACCGATGCGTATGAACCCGGTTCGGTCTTTAAGACGCTCGTTGCAGGTGCGGGTTTCGACTTGGGCGTCGTGCGCTCGAGTACGTCGTTTGAGGTGCCGGCGAGCATTAAGGTCGGCGACGATACCGTCACCGATGCCGATAAGCGTGACTACGCCATGACCATGGATGTGCGCGAGATGATGCGCCGCTCATCCAATGTTGGCTTTGTATTGGTCGGGCATAAGATCGGCGCGGACGATTTTGCCGCGTACGTGGACAAATGGGGCGTTGGACACAGTTCGGGCATCGATTTTCCCGGCGAGAGCCTTGGCATTGTCAAGGAGCGTGACCAGTATGACGGTGCCACGTTGGGCTCGATGAGTTTTGGCCAAGCGCTGTCTGTCTCGCCGATCGAGATTGCGCGCGCCGTGGGTGGCATTGCCAACGACGGCGTGATGATGACGCCGCACTTTTATAAATCCAGCAAAGGCGAGGAGAAGGACTGGGGCGAGGGCGAGCAGGCGATTTCTGAGGACGCCGCCGCCCAGGTGATATCGTGCATGCAGACGGTCGTTTCCGAGGGCACGGGTGTCGGGGGCGCCGTCGACGGTTACGACGTGGCGGGTAAGACCGGTACGGCCGAGCGCGCCGATGAAAAAGGCGGCTACCTCAAAGCGAGCTATATGTCGTCCTTTATGGGGTTTGCCCCGGCGCAAGCACCCAAGGTTTTGTGCTATATCACGCTCGACGGAACGCCGAGCGGTTCGGATGCTGCTGCCGTGCCGTTCCAGGTCATTATGGCTAACGCGCTCGATGTGTTGGGTATCCCACGCACCAAGTAGGGGGTTACAATCCTGAAAAGGGCTGTCGATTAATCTGGAGGGTGTTCACATGCCCTGCACCACGCATGCGCGGCGCTGGGATACAATACGCCGATAGCATTATTAGGTTTACAGGGGAGCTGCAATGATAGAGATCGCCGTCAACAACCTCGCGGCCGCAACAGGGGCCCGAACCGTGACGGGAGAAGCCGATCGGGTATGCCATGGGTGCGTTATCGACTCGCGCCAGGTTGAGGAAGGCACGATTTTTGTTGCCTTTCCGGGTGAAAAAGTCGACGGCAACGACTTTGCTTCCCGCGCCATCGAATCGGGCGCCGGCGCTGTTGTGATGACGCGCGAGCCCAACGCCGAGCTTGTATCGCTGGCTCAGCGTAAGGGCTGCGCCATCCTACACACCGATGATCCCGAGGAATTTTTGCTGCGCCTGGCACATGCCTATCGCACGCAGCTTGGCTGCCTAGTGGTTGGTATTACCGGCTCTATCGGTAAGACGACGACCAAGGATGTCCTTGCGGCAGTGCTTGCCAAGCGCTATCGCGTTTGGGCCACCAAGGGTAATTTTAACAATCTGATCGGTATGCCGCTCACGGTTTTGGCCGCTCCTGCCGACACCGAGGTGCTGGTTCTCGAGATGGGTATGAACCATTTTCACGAGATCGAGCGCCTTTCTCGGTCCGCCAATCCCAACCTTGCCATCGTGACCAAGATCGGCACCTCTCATATTGGAATCCTGGGAAGTCGCGAGAATATCGCCCGCGCTAAGTCCGAGATTGTTGGGGGCATGTGTGCCGCCGACGACCTTCTCCCGTTGCTGGTTTTGGGCGGCGAAGACGACTTCACCCCATTCATTCGTGAGACGTTTGCCGAGCCCGCGGGTATCGACGTGATGCTGGCGGGTGTTTCGGATGTTGATGAGGTTTGCGCCCGCGGCATTCACATTGATGATGAGGGCCGCCCGGTCTTTACGCTTGACTTTGGTATGGGTGAGTCCGTTGACACCATGCTCGCCATTCCCGGCGTCCAGTCCGTTCCCAATGCCGTTAAGGCCGCCGCAGTTGCCTATCGTTTGGGTGTGACCCCCGAGCAGATCGATGCTGCCTTTAGGGGTATCGCGATTACCGGTCATCGTCAGGAGATCAAACACGCCAAGAGCGGTGCCCGCATTATCGACGACTCGTATAACGCCAGCGCCGAATCCATGGCTGCTGGCCTTGACCTGCTGTGCTCGCTTTCGTGTTCTGGCTCTCGAATGGCGATTCTGGGCGAGATGGGCGAAATGGGCGACGAGGCCCCCCGCATGCATGAGCTGGTGGGCGCCTATGCCGCGGCTAAGAAGCTCGATATGCTGGCGTGCGTGGGCGGTGAGCTGGCCGCTCGTATGGCCGAAGCCGCGCGCATGATGGGCATGGACGAGGACCGCATCCAGGTGTTCTCCGATTATCAGCAGGTGCTCGACCGTATGGCCGGCGCACTTGAGAAACATGACGTTGTGCTGGTCAAGGGCTCTCGCTTTGTCGAGCTCGACCGCTTTGTGGAAGGTGTGTGCTAGCCCATGTTCGGGAACCCCGCGTATCCTACATACCAGGCCTTTTTGGGACTTGGCCTCGCCGCCGCCATTGCGCTGCTGCTCATGCCGTGGTGGATCAAGCTTCTTAAGGTCGAGGGTATCGGCCAGCAGGTCCGCGCCGATGGACCCAAACGCCACCTGATTAAGCAGGGCACGCCCACCATGGGCGGCGTTGTCATTCTCGTAGCCGTTTCGCTGACGTGCCTTTTGATGGGCAAGCTCACCACCGAGCTTGTGCTCGTGCTGCTTGCCACGCTTGCAACCGGCGTTCTGGGCCTTATCGACGATTTGACCTCTGTCACGCACGGTCGTTCGCTCGGCCTGACGCCCCACGCCAAGATGATCGGTCTCACCATTATCTGCGTCACGTTTACCGTACTTGCCGTCAGCTGGTGCGGCGTTGCCCCCGAGATTCGTTTTCCTGGCGGTCTGACGATTGACCTCGGTATCTTCTCGACCACCATTGGTGGCCTTACCTTTCCGTGGCTCTACATCGTCTTTTGCTGGCTGATGATCGCCGGTCTTTCTAATGCCGTGAACCTGACCGATGGCCTGGACGGCCTTGCCGGTGGCACCTCCATGATTGCCATGCTTGCCATGGCTGCCATGGCGTTTTTGCACGGTGACGTAAACCTGTCTATCTTCTGTACCGCATGTGCTGGTGCTTGCCTGGGCTTCCTTTGGTTCAACTGCTATCCGGCGAGCATCTTTATGGGTGATACCGGCTCTCTTGCCTTGGGTGCGGCCTTTGCCTGCACGTCCATTATGACCAACACCGAGGTCGTCTCGCTCATCATCGGCGGCCTGTTTATCGTCGAGACCCTGTCGGTCATGATTCAGGTCGTCTACTTCCACTTTACGCATAAGCGCGTCTTCCTTATGGCGCCCATTCATCATCATTTCGAGAAGAAGGGATGGGCCGAGACTAAGGTCGTCATCCGTTTTTGGATTGTCGCTGCCGCTTTTGGCGCTCTGGGCCTTGCCCTGTTTTTTCAGTTGGGATAGTGGTTTTTCATGCCTCTTGCAGATTCCTTTAGCCTGCTCGTCTTGGGCCAGGGTAAGTCCGGTCTAGATGTCGCTCGCTGGGCGCTTGCGCACCCCGAGCGCGTGAGTACCGTTACCGTGTACGGCGGCGGCACGTCCGAGCCCAATGATGCCACGCGCTCGCTCGAGGCGCGCGGGGTATCGTTTGTCTACGGAACCGAGCAGGTCGAGGGCGCGTTTGATGTATGCGTGACGTGTCCGGGCATCTCGGAGTTCTCGGCATTCTTTAAGGCTGGCCGCGATCACGCTGCCCAGATCATGGGTGAGCCCGAGTTTGCCTACCGCCTGTCTCCCAAAAATTGGATCGCCATTACGGGCACCAACGGCAAGACAACCACCACGTCGCTGACCGACTACCTGCTTAAGGCAGCGGGCGAGGCGAGCGTTGCTGTCGGTAATATCGGTGAGCCTCCGGTGAACGAAATCGACGACCGCGCGCATAACGAGTGGTTTGTAGCTGAGCTTTCGAGCTATCAGATCGCAACGACCCAGGAACTCCACCCCCGTGTGGCGGTGCTGCTCAACATCACCCCCGACCATCTGGGCTGGCACAAGAGCCATAAGAACTATGCGCTCGCCAAGATTAAGCTCTTCGAGAATATGGTCGATGATGACCTTGTGGTTATCGACGTCGAGGATGCCGGTATCCATGAATTCGATGAGTATGTCTACACGCCGGGTCGTCGCATCTGCAAGGTCGCCTTTGACGAGCCTGCGGGCGAGGACGCCGCATTTGTGCGCGATGGCAAGATGGTCGTTCGCCTGAAGGGCGTCGAGACCCCGCTCATCGCCACGTCCGAGCTCAAAATCTCCGGACATCACAATGTCATCAATGCCCTGTGCGCTGCCACGGCTGCCCTGGCTGTCGGCGCCGATGTCGACGGTGTGTGTCGCGGCCTGGCCTCGTTCCAGCCGCTGGAGCACCGCGTTGAGCCCTGTGGCGAGATCGATGGCGTGCGCTACGTCAACGATTCCAAGGCAACGAACACCGATGCGGTCGAAAAGGCCCTGACGGCGTTTCCCGACGACGACGTTATCTTGCTGCTCGGTGGTCACGATAAGGGCACGCCACTCGAGTCCTTCGCCCGCGTTGTCATGGACAACGTGCGATCGGTCGTCTGCTTTGGCGATGCGCGCGAGCGCTTTACCGCCGCTATGGACGAGGCCGATGTCGATGGTGACGTTGATATCGCTCAGGCTGACGACCTGCGCGACGCCGTCGACGTTGCCCGTTCGCTGTCGAGCCGAGGCGACGTGATTCTGCTTTCTCCTGCCTGTTCTTCGTTCGATGAGTTCTCGGGCTACGAGGAGCGCGGCCGCGTGTTTAAGGACTACGTGGCCCAGCTTGCCGCCGCAGCGAAATCGCAAATGGAATAGGGGCCGCCGGTGAGAGAGGAGAGCCCCCGACAAGGTATGAGGAGGCCCGACTCGGACCGTGCTTCCTCGCAGCGCAGTACGCCGCGTTCCGGTCGCGGCGGGCAGACGCTCAGCGAACGCTATATTGCCGGCGTCCCCGCCCGCATCATGCGCCCTCGTTTGATATTCATGGCGTGCCTGTTTACTTTAGTGTGCTTTGGTCTGCTGATGGTGTACTCGGCGTCATCGGTCGAGGCATTGCACGAGAACGGCTCGGCGACGTTTTTCCTGGTTCGACAGGCTACCTTTGCCGGGGTTGGCGTGCTTGCCATGGTTGCGATCGTTCGCGTCTTGCCGGACAGCTGGTTTGGGGAAGATGTACTTAGGGTCTTCCTTATCGGCATGATTCTCTTGCTGTTTGCGGTATTTCTTGTCGGCAGTGGCAGCCGTGGCGCCACGCGCTGGCTCAACATCGCCGGTATTCAGTTCCAGCCGTCTGAGTTTTTAAAGCCGCTTGCCATCGCGTATTCGGCCATCATACTCGACCGTTTCTTTTCGCCCGGTGGCAACATCAACGAGTTCCTTCGTAAGATGGTCGTCTACTTGGGCATTTCGCTCTTTTTGATCTTTATCCAGCCCGATTATGGCACCGTCTTGATCATCTCGCTGACCCTCATGTGTATGGCGTTATTTGCGGGCCTAGACCCCAAGTTTATCATCGGCGTGATCATTCTCGTCATTGTCATGAGTGTGTTTGCGCTTGTTGCAGAGCCGTACCGCATGGTGCGTGTTCAGGTTGCCCTGAACCCTTGGGCCGACGAGTATGGCGATGGCTATCAGGCAACGCTTGCCATCATGGCGTTTGCTTCGGGCGGCTTGTTCGGCCGCGGCATCGGTAACTCCACCATGAAGTATTCGTATCTGCCCGAGGCACACAACGACTATATTCTGGCCATTATCGGCGAGGAGGTCGGTTTTGTCGGGACCGCGCTGCTCTTCCTGGTCTTTGCGATGCTGATTTACTCAGCGTTTCGCATTGCCGAACAGGCTGCGGACCGTCGCGGAGCGCTCATGGCATCGGGTTCCGCAGTCATTCTCGCGGTACAGTTTTTGATCAATGCGCTGGGCATCCTCAACGTGTTTCCCATGACGGGTAAGCCGCTGCCATTTATCAGCTACGGCGGTTCGTCGATTATCGTATCGCTTATGCTTGCGGGGCTGATCTTGCGCGTCTCGCACGAGAGCGCCCGTCGTGATGAGTACGACCGTCGCCGCGAGAGCTTTGCCGTTATGGACGAGAGCACCGCCGGCGTGCCCCATGTGCGCGGCGATCGCCCTTCGCGCAACGGTTTTACCGTCTTGGATGGCTCTGCGTCCGAGCCGGCGGCTCGTACGCGCCCGCGAACGGCTCCGCAGGGGCGTCCCCAACGCCCGAACCCCCGAAGCTCGGGCGGCGGATATAATCGAATCAATTTGAATTCGGACCCGTCGGCGCGTCTGCGCACCGACGATCAGGGACCGCGCGTACGAAGGGATTTTCATGACCGATAAGATGACCGTTGCTATCGCAGCCGGCGGCACGGCGGGACATATCAACCCTGCGCTTGCCTTGGCTGAGGAGTTGCGCGACCGCGGACATCATGTTGTGTTCGTGGGCCAGTCGCACAAGCTCGAGGGTCGTTTGGTTCCCGAGGCCGGGTTCGATTTTGTACCTATCACGGTCACGGGCTTCGACCGTTCCCGTCCTTGGACCGCGCTGAGCTCGCTGTGGCGCGTCAATAAGGCCAAGCGCTCGCTCGCCAGCCATTTCTCAAAGGTTGGCAAGCCCGATGCTGCCATCGGTTTTGGTGCCTACGTCGAGGTCCCGCTGCTGGGCTGGTGCAAGGATACGGGCGTTCCGTATCTGCTGCACGAGCAGAACTCTGTTCCGGGCCTGGCCAATAAGATGATGAGCTCCCATGCCGCCCGCGTGTGTATCTCGGTGCCGGCTGCGCGCTCTGTCTTTGAGCGCGAGGGCGACCCCGAGCATGTGCTCATGACCGGTAATCCGGTGCGCCGCTCGGTCATTGAGGGCGATCGCGCCCGCGGCCGCGAGGCACTTGGCGTGCCCGAGGATGCGACGCTTCTGCTCGTCTTTGGCGGTTCGCTCGGTGCCCAGCATCTCAACGAGCGCGTAGCCTCGCTCAAAAGTGAGCTGCTGACCCGCGAGAATCTCTACATTTTGCATTCGACGGGAGCCGACGGCTTTGAGGACACCGAGCGTGCTTTGGCGCTGACGTCCGATGAGATGAAGCGCTATCGCGTCCAGCCCTACATTGACAACATGGGCGACATGCTAGCTGCAGCTGACCTGGTGCTCTCGCGCTCCGGCGCCTCGAGCGTGGCCGAGATTGCCGCCCTCGCCGTGCCTTCGGTGCTCGTGCCGTATCCGCATGCCACGGCCGACCACCAGACGACCAATGCGCGTTATCTGGTCGATGCCGGCGCCGGCGTGCTTTGTGCCGATGCCGATATCGATGCTCCGGCGTTTGCCGAGGAGCTGCTGCATCTGGTCGATGACGCCGCAGCGCGCGATGCCATGCGTCAGGCGGCGCGCGGGTTGGCTCAGGACCGCGCCGCCGCACTTTTGGCCGATGCGGTAGAGGGTTTGCGTTAGTTAGACGGGATATCGAGCTTGCGCTCGCGCGGATGAGGTAGGTGCGGTACAGTTAACGGGTTACAGGCAGTGTTTACGCAAGGAGTACACGAGCACATGGCTGATTCCCAGACTGCAACCTCCGCGCCCGAGTTCAAGAGCGCCCACTTTATCGGTATCGGTGGCGCCGGCATGAGCGGCATCGCTCTCGTTTTGCACGAGCGTGGCTATGCCGTTACCGGTTCCGACCTTAAGACCTCGCGCTACATTCGTCAGCTTACCCGTGCTGGCGTGAAGGTTCATGTGGGCCACGAGGCCGCCACGATCGATGAGGTCAAGCCCGACGTGGTCGTGGTCTCTACCGCTATTCCTGAGTCCAACCCCGAGCTTGTGCGTGCTCGCGAGCTCGGTATTCCTGTGTGGCCCCGCGCCAAGATGCTCTCGGCTCTGGGCCACGGCTACACCACCATCGCTGTTGCCGGTACGCACGGCAAGACCACGACGTCCTCGATGTGTGCCACTATGCTCGACCGCATGGGTCTGGATCCCAGCTTTTTGATCGGCGGTATCGTCGAGGGTTACGATACCAACGGAAAGAACGGCTCGGGTGACTACTTTGTCGCCGAGGCCGATGAGTCCGACAGCTCGTTCCTGTTCCTGAACCCCAACGTGGTCATCGTGACCAACGTCGAGGCCGACCATCTCGACCACTACTCGGGCATCGAGGAGATCGAGGCCACCTTTGCCAAGTTTATGGGCCTGGTTGGAGAGAGCGGTACCGTCATCGTTTGCGGTGAGGACCCGCATCTGGTCGAACTCGCCAAGTCGACGGGTCGCCACGTGCTTTCCTATGGCTTTGCCGAAACCAACGACGTCGTCTGCGTGCATCCGGATGTCAAGGGCATTCAGAGCGACTTTATCGTTCGCTTTGAGGATGGGACCGAGCATGCTGTCGAGATCAAGAGCAACCCCGGTCGCCACAACATGCTCAACGCCACGGCAGTGCTAACCGTTGCCCATGTCCTGGGTCTCGACGTCGATGCCGCAGCCGAGGCGCTTTCGAGCTTTGAGGGCGTCCGCCGCCGCTTTACCCATGTGGGCGATATTGACGGCATCACCGTGGTCGATGACTACGGCCATCACCCCACCGAGATCAAGGCGACGCTTGCCGCCGCCTCGTCGCTGGGCTATAAGCATGTTGACGTCGTGTTCCAGCCGCACCGCTATTCGCGTTTGCAGGCGCTGTGCGATGACTTTGCCGATGCCTTCGCCAATGCCGATAAGCTGCTGCTCATCGATGTGTTCTCTGCCGGCGAGATGCCGATTCCGGGCGTAACCTCCAAGATGCTCGCTGATACTGTGCGCGCCAAGCACCCTGGCAAGGAGGTCGTGTACTGCTCCAGCCGTCTCGAGCTCAATCGTGAGCTCGAGAAGATGGTAGGTGAGGGCGATCTGCTGCTTACTATGGGCGCCGGCGACGTTACGACCGTTGGCCCTGAGTTCATCGAGTATCTGACTGCCAAGAAAGACGCTTAGCCCCTATGGGTCTGTTTAACGCCGTCATGGCGCTTTCGGGCATGATCGACACGGATGTAGTCGAGGATGAACGCCTTGCGCGTCATACGAGTTATCGTATCGGCGGCAAGGCCGACCTCTTCGTGACGTGCCATAGCTATCATGCCCTTCGTCGTGCCGTGGCAGTGCTCGACCGTGAGCAGGTGCCGTGGGTCATTATCGGCAAGGGATCTAATCTGCTCGTTGCCGATGCGGGCTATCGCGGCGCCGTCATTTCGCTGGGGCGTGAGTTTCAGCGCACCGTTGTTGCCGAGGACGGTTGCACGCTGACCGTTGGCGCGGGCGTTATGTTCGCACGTCTGGTCAACGATGCCCTGTCGCGCGGGCTTTCGGGCCTTGAGTTTGCGGTTGGCATCCCCGGCTCGGTCGGCGGCGCCGTATCTATGAACGCCGGTACGCGTACCGAGTGGATAGGTTCGCTTGTCGAGGATGTGGTCACGTTTGACCCGGCATCCGGCATTAAGCATTATGCGGGGTCCGAGATTGCCTGGGGCTACCGTGAGTGCAGCCTGCCGCGTAACGAGATTATTCTCGAGTGCGTGCTTAAGCTCAAGCCTGCGCCTAAGGCCGACATTCGCGAGCGTATGGAGCGGTACCTGACGAGGCGCAAACGCACGCAGCCCATGGGTCGCGCTTCTTGCGGGTCGGTCTTTCGCAATCCACCCGACGCGAGCGTTGGCAAGCTGATTGAGGATTGTGGATTAAAGGGTTTTTCGGTTGGCGGTGCGGAAGTTTCGCCCGTACACGCTAATTTTATCGTTAATAACGGTACCGCCTCGGCCGATGATGTGGCCGCGGTTATCAGGCATGTGCACGGAAAGGTGAGGGAGGCGTATGGCATCGAGCTCAGACCGGAAGTCAAATTCCTCGGCTTCTAGAGCATCGAAACCCACCTTCCGCCGCGCCGGAGGGCGTTCCGGCGCACCCGTCCAGCCTCAACGCAAGCCCCCTGTGTCCCCCAAGCCCGCTGGATCCGTACGGTCCGCCAAACGTCCGGTCGTCGGCTCGCAACTTGGTGGACGCACTGCCGCAAAAAAGACGGTTCACCCGGCTCCGCGCCCCTCGGTGACGTCTAAGTCGGCGATGGGTGCCAAGCCCTCTCGCCCCATAGTGACGCCCAAGCCCTCGCTGGGGGCTAAAGCGACGCATCCCGGTCGTACGTTGGGCGCTGCCAAGCCGCGCTCGTTGACGTCGGTGCCCGCCACTAAGGCACCTGCGACCAATAAGGGTATCAATCCGCTGTCGTCGCTTGGCGCCATGGCGAGTAAGACGTCCGAGGCCGCCTCTGCCGTTAAGGGCAAGGGCAAAATCGTGGGCGGAATCTTGGCGGCTGTGGCCGTGCTTGCCGTTGTTGCCATCGTCGTTATCAATTCCGGCCTGTTTGCCGCTACCGATATTCAGATCGAGGGCAGCGAGCATGTGACCAAGCACGATGCCATGCAGCTGATCAGTCTGCCCGAGAACACATCGCTCTTCAACGTAAATCCCGACCAGATTACCGAAGATCTCAAGCAGAACCCGTGGGTTTCGGGCGTGGACGTTCAACGGCAGTTTCCCCACACGCTCGTCATTACGCCGACGGAGCGCAAGGTCACCGCGATCGCTTATATAAGTTCCGACGATCTTGCCTGGGCCATCGGCGACGATGACACCTGGATCGCACCGCTTTCGACCTCTGTGGAGGTGGACGACCAGGGAAATGTCGTCACTTCGGGTGAGGGCGCCAACACATTGAGCGGTATCGATGCTGCGTTGGCGCTGGCCAAGCACTACGGGGCCGTGCTGCTTACCGATGTCTCGGCTGATGTCGAGCCGGTCTCGGGGCGGGCCGTTTCTTCCAAGGCCGTTAAAGCGGGCCTGGATTACGTGCGTGGTTTTTCCGGCGAATTCTTGGCGCAGATCAAGGATATTTCTATACCTTCGGTCGAGGCCATCTCGGCGAATCTTGATAATGGCGTTGAGGTCTCGCTGGGCGATTCTGATGATATCGCCAAGAAGGAACGCGTCGTGACCAAGCTTCTGTCGCAGGTAGAGGGCGTAACCTACATTAACGTTCGGTCTCCCGGCAACTATACGTTTAGAAACGCACCGACCGCTTAGCGTCGGTGCGTGGCTTTGTTGAGGGGCCATACCACGCCGTTTATCTGGTTTGTTTGGTTTTCACGGTCAATTATTTGACTGATACGTTCATAATGTGCAAACATAATACGGTTTACCTTTGCATTTACTTTCAACCTGAAGGTTAATGTGCGCAGGGGTCAACCCATGCTATGGCTATAACCTTTGTTCGGAGGACCGACATGCACGAGACAGAGATCAACAACTACCTTGCCGTCATTAAGGTGGTCGGCGTCGGCGGCGGCGGTACCAACGCGGTCAATCGAATGATCGAAGAGGGCATTCGTGGCGTCGAGTTTGTTGCCATCAACACCGATGCTCAGGCGCTCGCGATCTCTGATGCCGATATCAAGGTCCACATCGGTACCGACCTTACCCGCGGCCTGGGCGCTGGCGCCAACCCCGAGGTTGGTCGCAAGGCCGCCGATGAGTCCCGCGATGACATCGCCGAGGCGCTCGCTGGCGCCGACATGGTGTTCATCACCTGCGGTGAGGGCGGTGGCACCGGCACCGGCGCCGCTCCCATCGTTGCCGATATCGCGATGAACGAGGTCGGTGCGCTGACCGTCGCCGTCGTGACCAAGCCCTTCACCTTTGAGGGCCGCAAGCGTAAGAAGAGCGCCGAAGAGGGCATTAAGACCCTTTCCGATTGCGTCGACACCATGATCGTTATCCCTAACGACAAGCTGCTCGACATCGCCGAGAAGAAGACCACCATGCTCGAGGCCTTCGCGATTGCCGATGGCGTCCTTTCCCAGGGCACCCAGGGCATCACCGACCTCATCACCGTCCCGGGCATCATCAACCTGGACTTCGCTGATGTTAAGACCATCATGAAGCAGGCCGGCACCGCCATGATGGGTATCGGTACTTCTTCTGGGGACACCCGTGCCGTCGACGCCGCCCAGCAGGCTATTTCCAGCCCGCTGCTCGAGAGCTCTATCGATGGCGCTACGCGCGTCCTGCTCTCCATCGCCGGCTCCAAGGATCTGGGCATCCAGGAGATCAGCGACGCTGCCGACGTTGTCGCCAACGCCGTCGATCCCGAGGCCAACATCATCTTCGGTACCGTTGTCGACGAGTCCCTAGGCGATCAGGTGCGCATCACCGTTATCGCTACGGGCTTCTCCGACTCTAATGTCAACCGTCAGGACGAGCTCTTCGCTGCCCAGCAGTCCCAGAGCAAGGCTTCCGTTGTCGAGCCTCAGCGTACCGCTCCCGCTGCAAGCTCGGCTCAGTCTGCCCCGACCCGCAATGTCGGCGGTACGGAGCTTCCCAATTTTGGTAACGACCAGTTTGAGCTTCCCGACTTCCTTAAGCGTGGTAGCTTCTAGTTCGTTTTTCTCAACAACCTGCACGGGGTGTATCCATTTGGATGCACCCCGTTTTGTTTCTCGTTTGTAAACGAAAGTCTCCAATCTCTTTACGTTCCCCTTACGTTTGGTTCCTACCGCTGCGGGTATCCTTTTGTAGAAGTATGGCAGCCGTATGGCACGGACTGCTGCGGCTTGGCCGCGATACTCGTGTTATTAGGAGGCTTTAGTATGGCAGCACGTGCGGACAACGTTTCGCGTGTCGACCATGATGGAGTTACGTTGGTAGAGGGCGCGACGCACGATGTCCGCTTTGCCTTCACCGAACGCACTGGCGGTGTTTCCGAAGATGCGTACTCCTCACTCAATCTGGGCTCGCATGTTGGCGACGACCCCTTTGCCGTTCAAGAAAATCGTCGCCGCGTACTCGAGGCCATGGGTATTGCCGAGTGCGAGCACAACCTGCTTGTCCCCAATCAGGTACACGGTGACAATGTCGTGACGGTGACCTCGAACGGCGCCGATGATCTTGAGAACATTCGCGAGCAGATTGCCGAGGGCTGCGATGCCCTCGTCTGCACGGCGCATGAGGTGCCCGTGATGCTTTGCTTTGCCGATTGTGTTCCCGTTGTGCTGGTGGCTCCCGGCGGCTTTGCCGTGGTGCATTCTGGCTGGAAGGGCACGATTGCGTGCATTTCCGCCAAGGCGTGCCAAGCGCTCTGCGAGGCGGCTGGCTGCAAGCCAGACGACATCTCTGCCTATATTGGGCCCCATATCCTGGGTGACGAGTACGAGGTGTCCCAAGAACTTATGGACCGCTTTGCCTCCGAGTTCGCGTGCATCGATGCTGCCGCTTCTCGTATGCTCGATCTTTCCGCCGCCATTCGCGAGGCGCTGATGGATGCCGGCGTCGAAGCGAACGGCATTGTGGACACCAAGCTCTCCACCGTTCGTCAGAACGACCGCTTTTATTCCTACCGCAACGAGGGTGGCACCTGTGGGCGCCATGCTGCGATCGGCGTGATGCTATGAGAAAGATCGCATCGGTCCTAAGCGCGGCAGTGCTCACGCTTACGCTGTGTGCCTGCTCCTCGGGATCTTCCACGTCTTCTATCACCGTGGCCGGCTCGACCACCTGCCTTCCCATTGCCGAGATTGCGGCCGAGGGCTTTAAGGAGGAGACCGGCACCGACGTGCTCGTCTCTGGCCTTGGCTCTTCTGCCGGTATCGAGGCCGTCAGCAACGGCACGGCTGACATCGCCAGCTCGTCTCGTGGCCTCAATGCCGACGAGCAGAATCTGGGCCTGACCCCGATTGTAATCGCGCACGACGGCATCGCAGTCATCGTGAACGACGATAATCCGGTCGACAACCTCTCGACCGAGCAGCTTCGCGACATATACGCCGGTAAGATTACCAACTGGAAGGAAGTCGGCGGAGAGGACCTGAAGATTCAGGTTATTAACCGCGATGAGGCGTCCGGTACGCGCGAGGCCTTCCGTACCATCGTGATGGACGGCACGCCGTTCGATCGTCGCTCTGCCGTTCTTTCGGGCACGGGCCAGGTACGCGATGTCGTGTCCCGTTCGCGTGGTGCTATTGGCTACATCTCGCTGGGTTTTGTCGAGAGCCTCAACGCTAAGACTTCGGTTAAGGCTGTTTCGGTCAACCATGTCGAGGCATCCGAGAAGACGGTCGCAAGTGGCGGCTACCCCATCTCGCGCGACCTTTACTTCTTTGTGAAGGGTACGCCTTCGCAGCGTGCGCAGGACTACATTGACTATGTGACGTCCGAGAAGATGGACAAGCAGATTCGCGAGGCGGGCTTTATTCCCGTCACCAACGACGGAAAGGGGAGTGAGTAGCATGGAAGCGCAGGAAACCCCCCAGATTGAGCGAGAGGCTCAGGCGCCCAAAAAGCGTGAGTTGGCGTTGGTGTCGCGCAGCACCTATCTCAAAGAGAAGGCGCTGCAGTGGATCTTCTTTGCTTGCGCGTTCTTGGCGGTCGTCACCGTCATCCTGATTTTTGTCTTTACCACGTACTCGGCGTTGCCCGTCTTTACCGACATCGGTTTGGCGGACTTCTTTAGCTTTACGTGGGCGCCCTCCGAGGGCCATTACGGCATTATGTCGCTGCTGGCGGGCTCTGGTCTGGTGACGGTCGGTGCGCTCGCCATGGGTGTGCCCCTGGGTGTGGGCACGGCCGTGTATCTGGTCGAGATCGCCGGCAAGCGCGTGCGCAGTCTCATCAGCCCCGCCGTCGACCTGCTGGCGGGTATCCCCTCCATCATCTACGGTTTCTTTGGCATGGTCATCATCCGTCCGTTTATCGCGCAGCTGACCGGCGGTCTTGGCTTTGGTGCGCTGACAGCGTGGCTCGTGCTCGCCATCATGATCGTTCCCACCATCACCACGCTCACCATCGATGCCCTCAATTCCATTCCCATGGGCATTCGCGAGGCATCCTATGCCATGGGTGCCACCAAGTGGCAGACCATCTACAAGGTCGTGCTGCCTGCAGCCAAGTTGGGCATCGTCGATGCGATTGTCTTGGGCATGGGTCGTGCCATCGGTGAGACCATGGCCGTGCTCATGGTCGTTGGCAACGCTCCGGTCATCCCGGACAGCATCTCGAGCCCCATCTCGACGCTCACGAGCCAGATCGCGCTCGATATGAGCTATTCCTCGGGCCTGCACCGCTCGGCTCTGTTTGGCATGGGCGTGGTCCTGTTTATCATTTCCGCCGCATTGGTGGGCATCGTCCGTCTGATTTCCAAGAAGAAGAGGGGGTAGGCTATGTCCGATTCCGTTGACACGACGGTCGATACGACCTCGTCGCGCGAACGCATCAAGCGTGCCCTTTCCCATGGTAAGAAGGGCCGCATCAACAAGGATCTGTCCAACAAGATTATGCTCGGCGTGTTTCGTGCCGCGGCCTATATCACCACGCTGGTGCTGGTCGCCATCATCGCCTATGTAGTTATCAACGGTCTGCCGCACATCTCGCTCGACTTTATCTTTGGCTGGCCGCAGGGCGTAAACGCCGAGGGCGGCATTTGGCCCACTATCGTCTCGACCGTCTACGTGACGGCGCTCGCCATGCTCATCTGCACGCCGGTTGCCGTCTTGGCTGCGGTCTATCTGGCTGAATATGCCAAGCAGGGCAAGGTTGTCGACATCATTCGCTATGCTGCCGATGCCCTGGCCTCGGTGCCCTCCATTGTTATGGGCCTTTTTGGCTACGCCTTGTTTGTCGAGGCCATGGGCCTGGGTCTTTCGATGGTTTCGGCCGCCCTGGCGCTCGCACTTCTGATGCTGCCCATTGTCATGCGTACCACCGAGGAGGCAATCCGCGCCGTTCCGCGCTATATCCGTTGGGGCGCATATGGCCTGGGTGCCACCAAGTGGCAGGTCGTCTCCAAGATCGTGCTTCCTTCGGCTTTTGGCCGCATCGCCACCGGCATCGTACTTGCCATCGGCCGCGCCATCGGCGAGACCGCCGTGGTGCTCTACACCATGGGCCAGGCCATCAACCTGCCTATTTCGCCGCTCGATTCCGGTCGCCCCATGACCGTTCACCTTTATCTGCTTGCCAATGACGGCATCAACATGAACGCAGCCTACGGCACCGCGCTTTTGCTGATGGCGATTATTCTGGCCTTCAACCTGTTTGCGCGTTATCTGTCGCGCAAACGCCGCTAGTTAAGGAGTCCCATGTCCGTCTATCAGTCCGCTCCCACGCTGGAGCAAGCGGCCATCACGGCCAAGGATTTCAACTTTTGGTACGGTGACTTTCATGCGCTGACGGGGCTCGACCTCAACATCGCCAAAAACGCCATTACCTCGTTTATCGGCCCTTCGGGCTGCGGCAAATCGACGTTTTTGCGCTGTATCAACCGTATGAACGACCTTATCGAGGGCACTCGCGTCGAGGGCACCATGACGCTCGACGGCAACGATATCTATGCCGAGGGCGTCGACCCGGTCGACCTTCGCCGCCGCGTGGGCATGATTTTTCAGCAGCCCAACCCGTTCCCTAAATCCATCTACGAGAATGTTGCTTTTGGCCCTCGTCTGCAGGGCGTGACTAGCAAAAGCGACCTCGATGACATCGTGGAAGAATCGCTCAAGCGCGCCAACCTCTGGAAAGAGGTATCCAATCAGCTCAACAAGGATGGTTTGGCGCTTTCGGGCGGTCAGCAGCAGCGTCTGTGCATCGCGCGTGTGCTCGCGGTGCAGCCCGATGTCCTTCTGATGGACGAGCCCTGCTCCGCCATCGACCCCACGTCCGTCTCCAAGGTCGAGGATCTGATGGCCGAGCTGGCGCCCGAGATGACGATCATCATCGTCACACATTCAATGCAGCAGGCAGCTCGCATTAGCGACTACACCGCCTTCTTCTTGCAGGAGGTTGCCGGCGAGCCCGCCACGCTCATCGAGTATGGTCAAACCGACGCGATCTTCACCAGCCCGGTGGATTCGCGGACGGAAGACTATATCACCGGCCGCTTTGGCTGATCGGTGCGACTAGTCCCAAGCCGATCGGACCTGGTCCGGTGCGTATTCACTGTGCGGGCGGCATGACCGCACCCAACTGATTGGAGTGAACCATGCGCAAACTGTTTTCCCGTCAGCTCGTCGAGGCTCGTCACGAGATGTTGAGCATCTACGAGGCTGTAGACCTGGCTCTTCACGACGCCGTGAAGGCCTATGTGACCGACGACCGCAAGCTCGCCACCAAGACCAAGAAGCGCACGCTTTCGATTGACGCGCGCTGCGCCAACCTGGAGGCCGTGTGCTACAACCTGATCGCTACGCAGTCGCCGGTCGCCTCCGACTTCCGTTTGCTGCAGACAATCATCTACGTCGACTTTAACCTGCAGCGCATGACCGATAAGGTTCGCCAGATCTGCCGCGCCACGCGTCATATGGTCAAGGCCGATATCTCGCTGCCCCAGGAGCTCGTCGGTACGGTTGAGGCCGAGGCCGAAGCCGTATACCAGGTGCTGGGCTCGTCGCTTTCCGCGCTCGTCACCAACGACATGTCCATCATCTGCAACTTGGCCGTCGAGGACGAGCCGGTGCATGCGGCCTATGAGAAGTTCTTCCGTACCTTCAACCGCATGGACGCGGGCGAGTTTATGGACGACGACAGCAACTATGACGATCTGCGCCGCGCCATCATGGTTTCGCGCTACCTCGATCGCATCGCCTCGATTTCCATCGATGCCGCCTGCCGTCTGACCTTCCTTTTGACCGGCCAGCGCATGAACGCCGGCGATATCGCCCGTACGGACGAGGATGAGCTCGAGAGCATGCGCGTACCTTCGGGCGAGGGCGTCATCATGAGGCCCGCTGTCGATGCGCGCTTTGTTGCCAAGGTGCCCGCTAACGAGGTGAGCGAGGGTCTTCGCTACCTGCTCGAGCACCTCGAGGACGAGGACGATGCCGAGGATGACGAGGAGTAGGGTAGCTCCGTTCGTCGAAAGATTGTAAATACCTAAGTGAGCGCGGCCTTGCACATGCAGGGCCGCGCTCTTGCGTTAGCATGGGACTACTTGTATGGCTGTTAGCGGAGGCGATTGGCAATGGATAATTATTTGAACGTGATGCGCGCTCGCCGCGAGCAGATTCTCGAACGCTTTTATGCCGCACTCGATCGCGCGGGCCGTTCTCACGATGCCGCACGTCTGATTGCCGTCTCCAAGACCGTTGGCGTCGATGAGACCGTTGCCGCCATCCAGGCAGGGTATCGTCATTTTGCCGAGAACCGTCCGCAGGAGCTTGTTCGCAAGCTTACGGGGTTGGCGGAGCATCCGGAACTGCCCGAGGTGCGCTTCGATATGATCGGTAATCTTCAGACCAACAAGATCAATGCGGTGCTGGGTGCGGCCGAGCTGATTCATTCGGTGGGGTCGCTTCATTTGGCGCAGGCTATCTCGAGCCGTGCCGTCCGCAAGATGAAAGCGGGCGAGCTTTCTGCTCCCCAGCGGGTGCTGATAGAGGTCAATGTAAGCGGGGAGGAGTCCAAGGGCGGCTTTTCGCCCGATGAGGTTCGTGCCGCGGCTGGCGAGCTTGCGGAACTTGAGGGAATTTGTGTGCAGGGGCTTATGACCATGGCACCCCGGGGGAATAAGGATGTGGCGCGCCGCACCTTTGCCGGGCTGCGTGAGTTGAGGGATGAGCTGGAGACGGCACACCCCGATCTGTGTCTGCCTGAGCTATCTTGCGGCATGAGCGAGGACTTTGAGCCTGCCCTTGAGGAAGGCTCGACGCTTGTTCGCCTGGGCAGGGTAGTATTTAGCCCGGAGTTTGAAGTAAAATAAGGGCCTGAAGTGCGCGCTGATTGTCAGAGCGCCTGCATTAGACCGTGAGAGGACACAACCATGGGTTTCCTTGACGAAATTAAAAATAAAATGCACCTAGGCGGCCAGCAGGGTTATGACCAGGGTTATGGCCAGGATGATGACTACGGTTACGATGACGGCTATGACGACGGCTATCAGAACAACGGCTACAGCGGTGCTTCGGGCGAGGGCTTCTACACGCAAGATGAACCGAGCAATGGACTGCTGGGGCAGACACGCCGCGGAGAGGCTGAGTCGGTTGCTGTGTACACGCGTTCCGGTCAACTGATCGGCGACGACTCCCGTCACGCTACGACGTACAATCCGCCTTCGCGCTCTCAGGATGCCGCTGCGGGCGGTTATCGTCCCGGCGCCTATGACACGCCGTCAAGCTACGCCGAGAACGCTCGGGTCCGCGCGGCCGCTGTGCCCGCTCCTGCTTCAACGCCGAGCGATGCCTCTGCCTATGCGAGCAATATCATCAACGCCACGCCTCAGTTGCCGGCCTACGTTCTTCGTCCGGAGAGTTATGACGACGTGGAGACGGTCGTGCGCCGCGTGCGTACCAAGCAGCCTGTCGCGCTGATCTTTGTGGGCGTTCGCACCGAGGTCGCCAAACGCGTCCTGGACTTTAGCTATGGCTTTGCCTGCGGCCTGGGCGCTTCGGTCAAAGAAGTGGGCGATCGCGTGTTTATGGTGCTGCCCGCCGGCTGCGAGGTCAAGGATTCGGATCTCAAGAAGCTTCGCGCCGACGGCTATCTCAAGTAAAGACAAGGTGAGGAGATTCCTATCAACATCTACACCATCGTTCAGCTTGTCAACACGCTGTTTAATTTTTATTCCACGTTGATTGTGGTCTACTGCTTTATGACGTGGATTCCCATGAAGCAGGGTGGTTTGCTACAGGATATCGCGGCGGTGCTCGACGGCGTTTGCGGCCCTTGGCTCAACCTGTTTCGCCGGTTTATGCCGCCGATGGGCGGTATCGATTTTTCACCGGTCGTTGCGATTATTGCGTTGCAGTTGGTGCAGAAGCTCATTCTGCAGCTACTTATAGGTATACTCGTATAGGACTGGCTCAGTAACCTATGTCGGGCGCTTAGCGCCAAGGCGATGATAAAGGAGAACTTGTTATGGCTATTACCCCTGCTGACATCCAGGCTCAGACCTTCTCTGAGGCCAAGCGCGGCTACGATCCCGCCGAGGTCGACGTCTTCCTGGAGACCCTGTCCTCCGAGGTCGACGCTATGCTTGCCAAGATCGTTGATCTTAAGGGTCGCCTGACCGCCACCGAGCAGCAGCTTGCCGATACGCAGGCTCAGCTTGCGCAGGCCCAAGATTCTGCCGCTCAGGCTGCCCCTGTCGCCACTCCCGCTCCCGATTTCTCCGCTCAGGAGCGTCAGATTTCCGCCGCTCTCATCGCGGCTCAGCAGACCGCCGAGGCGATTGTCAACGACGCTAACGAGAATGCTGACCGCATCCGCAACGAGGCCGACGCTAAGGCCCGCGAGGTCATCCGTCAGGCCCTGACCGAGAAGCAGGCCGAGCTCGAGGAGATTGACCGTCTGAAGGCTTCCCGCGAGGAGTTCAAGGCCGAGTATCTTAAGCTCATTCAGCACTTTATGGACGATGCTCAGAATTCCTTCCCGGCCGATCTGCTGGCTTCTACGCCGGTCGGTTCCGCGGCTTCTCCTGCCGTGACCATGCCTGCCGCCGAGCCGCTGCCTGTCGCTGATCCGGTTGTCCCCGTGGCCGACCCCTTCGCCCCGATTGACAACTTTGCCGCGGACGACCTGGACTAGCGCCAAAACTACAATCTAGCTCTTAAAAGGAGCTCGCGCTTGCGAGCTCCTTTTTTGTAGCTGTATACGGGTTGGGAAGCAAAACGCCGAGCTCTGCGTGCGATAGGGCAGAACTCGGCGAACGTTTGAGCGGTAAAAGGTAGGTTTTAGGGCATGGGCCAAAAACTACTTGAGGAGGAAATTGGATAGGGGAATGGTGCGGGCCTCGCGATGCTCGGGGTCGGCGATATGGTCGGCGGGATAGCCGCAGACGAGCATGTGGTAGGGATAAACGCCCTCGGGCAGGTTGAACTGCTCGCGGGTTAGCTCGGGCTTAAAATGGCATACCCAGCACGTTCCCAGGCCCTGTTCCTCGGCCTCCATCATCATCTGATCGCAAACAATCGAGGTGTCGATAGCGCTGGAGTTCATCTGGTCATAGGGACGCACCCAAGCATCGTTGGTAACGCTGCAAACGAGGAAGATGAGCGGAGCGCCAAAGATGGACCCATCACGAGCAAACCGAGGCTGACAAGCAGCTGCCTTTTCCAGAAGCTCAGGCGTATCCAACACCATCACACGGGTTGGATGATTATTGCAAGCAGAAGGAGCAATGCGCCCAGCCTCAACAATGGTATCCACCACAGCCTGCTCAACAGAACGATCCTCAAACAAACGACAAGAATACCGAGACCGAGCCAGATCCAAATACCCCATAACCAAACCCTCCAAAGTCAGCAAATCAACCCAAAGTAAAACAAAGGGTACCCAAAGCACCATCCACCTAAACGCTCGGTGCAGTTCCAAAGTATTCAATCAGGTATAAAAGGCCGCATCAGCCAAACCCCCATTGAATTCAAATCATCAGCCAAGGTTCCCAATGGCGGTACGCAAGGCGAAGGCCCGACACCTATTTACTTTCGAACGACTCTGCCGTGCAGCCGGAGAGAGAAAGCAAATAGGTGTCGGGCCTTCGCCGGTGGGACGCATACCACTAATTAACCGCTTTCGAACGACTCTGCTTGCAGCCGGAGTGAAAAAAGGTTATCAGTGGTCGGGCTCGCGACCGGTGGGACGCGTACCCCCAATTAACTGTTCTTCATGACAATCGAATCCACGACATCGGCCACATTCTCGCAGCAGTCGGCGCAGTACTCCAAGAAGGCGTACACGTCACGCCAGGCGATGACCTCGAGCGGGTCCTTGCCGTTGACGTGCAGGTTACGCATGGCGTTGATGTAGAGTTCGTCGGCCTCGGACTCGATGGTGTTGATCTGGATGACGAGCTCGCGCAGCGTTTTGGACTTGCGGTAGTTGGGCAACTCGACCATCAGGTCCTTCATGGCGCGGCAGGCGTCGGTCACCTTGTGGGCAATCACGATGGCATCGGGGCGGATGCTCTGGATGTTGGTGAAGTAGAGGCGCTGCACGACGCCCTCAATACGGTCGAGCACGGTATCGAGCGAGCAGCTCATTAGGTTAAGGTCCTCGCGCTCAAGCGGGGTGATAAAGGCCGTGAGCAGGGCGTCTTCGAGCTCATGGTGCTTCTTGTCTGCTGCATGCTCAATCGCATGCATCTTCTCGAGCATGTCGTGGATCTGCGCGGGGTCAAAGTTCTCAAAAATCTTGGTGAGCAGCTCGGCTGCCTGAACGGCGAAGTCGGCGCAGGCGACGTAGTTGTCAAAGTAGAACGAATCGGGTTTCTTTGCCATGAGTGATCCTTTCGGGGCGAAGACGGGTGGGCGAGGTAATGCGGTCCGGATGGACATTCGGTTTGACTAGAGGAACATCATGAACAGCCTGGCCATGACAAAGCTGATGAGTCCACAGGCGGGGAAGGTGAAGAACCACGTGAACATCATGTCCTTGACCACGCCGAAGTTGATGGCCGAGAGGCGCTTGACGGCGCCGACGCCCATGATGGCGCAGGTCTTGATGTGCGTGGAGGACACGGGGATACCGGTGAGCGTGGCAAGCAGCAGGTTTGCGGCTCCTGCCAGGTCGGCAGAGAAGCCCTGATACTTTTCGAGCTTAACCATGCTCTGGCCGACGGACTTGATGATACGCTCACCGCCCACGCTGGTGCCGATGCCCATGGTGGCCGAGCACAGCAGCATGATCCAGATGGGGATGCCGGCGTCGCCGACGCCGGTCTGTCCGTTGGCAAAGGCGACACCTAAAAAGAGCACGCCGATGAACTTTTGCCCATCCTGCGCGCCGTGCATAAAGCTCATGGCCGCGGCGCTCGCGATCTGAGCATATTTAAAGAAGACGTTGGCACGTCGCCTGTTGGCGGCAGCGAAAAGAATCGAGACGAGCTTGCACAGGACCCAGCCCATGACAAAGCCCAGACCGATGGAGAGCGCCAGGCCGTAGATGACCTTCATCCACTCGTGGACATTGACGCTGCTGGCGCCGCCGAGGGCGATGGCAGCGCCGGTCAGGCCGGCGATGAGGCTGTGGCTCTGCGAGGTGGGGATGCCAAAACGCGATGCCGTGACGCCGTAGACGACGATGGAGAACAGGGCCGCGCAGAGGCACGCGAGCGCCATGGTGCTGTTTCCGCCAAAGTCGACGATATGGGAGATGGTGTTAGCAACGCTGGCATTAAAGTGCGTCATGATGAGCACGCCCAAAAAGTTGAACGCGGCACTCATGAGAATGGCGGCGCGGGCGGGCATGCAACGCGTGGTGACACAGGTCGCGATGGCGTTGGGCGCGTCGGTCCATCCGTTGACGAAGATGGCGCCGAGCGCGAGGAACACGGTGACGGCAAGGACTGGGTTCGAAACAAGTTGGCCGAGGAAGGCTGAGAACGTTACGTCCATATATGGGCTTTCTCGAAGTTTACAGACACGTTACAAAAACATGATAAATCGTATCATCTCCTGCGGGTTTCTTTACCGAGTTCTGACGGGAGAAGTGAATTTTTTGGCACTAAAATTGAATATTAACCCTGTTGACCGCGGGTGTTCTTTTTGCTAACACGCCGTGAGGACACGTGCACTCGCTCCGACACCCCAAAACCACAGTCTGTTCGCTTTACAATATGCAAACATGCGTTCGATAATAGGGGGCATGGAATATCGACAGACAGATGGCAAAACTCGGCGCGTGCACAAGCAGTATGTGGACGTCGTGGCCCGCATCCTCGCGGGCGGACAAGTTGTGCCGGTTACCGTCTGCTGGGTCGACGGTCGCTGCTTTACGATTGACGAGATTGTCTCGTCTACCGGTTTTGGCCTGACGGTTCACGGCATTCGTACGGCAACCTATAAGGTTCGTTTTGGCGGACATACGACCGAGCTGTATCTGGAAGACCAGGCGCGTGAGCGACCGGATGGCTCGCAGGCTCATCTGATGCGGTGGTGGGTGTGGGCGTTCGACCGCACACTCGAGAGTGAGCGCCGCGGGTAAGAGCGCGCGCCATTCGGGTACAATGGCAGAAATCTTGTCACCTACGGCGCTGTCGCGGCGCTTTTTGAAAGGACGAAATTATGAACGATATCCAGGGCTATCAGAACGGCCCCATCGAGACCGGCGCAAGCCGTGCCAAGGAGATGTCGCCGCGCGCGTACAACCTTGCCATGTCTGCCCTGATCTTTTTGGGTTTTTGCGCTATGGGCGCTGGCGCCTACTTTACGGGCACCATGTCGTTTGCGCGCATGATGATGAGTGGCGCCGCCCTGCCGCTGGTCTTTGGCTCGTTTATCCTGACCATTGTCGGCATCGTCATGATGTCGGCCGCCGCCAGCAAACAGTCCGTGGGCCTGTCGCTCGCGGGTTACGCGATCTTTGCGAGCACCTTTGGTCTGACCGCGTCGTTTGGCCTTGCCAACTACGACCTGCCCACCATCAACACCGCCTTTATCGCCACTGCCGCCATCACCTTTGTCTTTGGCGCACTGGGCGTGACCTTCCCCAAATTCTTCCAGCGTGTGTACGGCATTGGTTTTGGCATTCTGCTTGCCACGATTCTGGTCGAGATCGTGCTGATGCTCATGGGCGTCTCGCAGACCATCACCGACCTGATCGTAATTGTGGTGTTCGCCGGCTTTATTGGCTACGACACCTATGTGGCCACGACGGTGCCGCCCACGCTGCCCAACGCCGTGCTCATGGCGTCCAACCTGTTCGTGGACATTATCAACGTGTTCCTGCGCATCCTGAACATCCTTGGTCGTCGCGACTAGTGCCAGATTGCAGCGGTGCTTGCCGCGCGCAAATCGATGCGAAAGGCGGTTCTTCGGGGCCGCCTTTTTTGTACGCGGCGGGGTATCATGGATGGGAAAAGCCGATAGCGGCAGCGACCGAGAAAGGTGACCACTTATGGCAGACGTCGACAACAGGAACCGTAACCGTAGGCCCAACCGCGCGGGACAGCCCAATCCCAAGCGCGAGGCCCGTGCCAAGGCCGCCGAGCGTCACGTGGCGACTGTGTCCGAAGCGTGCGCAAAGGATATCGAGCGCTCGCTTGCCGGCGTGCGCGAGTTCGAGGGCATGCCTGCCGGATTTGTCGCGGCGATGAAGGCTAAGGCCCAGGTGGCTGCTGCCGAAGAGCAGGTTGCCGATGAGTCTGAGGCCACCGAGGTTGCGCCTGCCGAGACCGAGGTCGTGGCTGAGCCTGTGCCCGCAGAGGAAGCCACGGAGACCGAGCCCGCGCCTGCTGCCGAGGAGCCCGCTCCGGTCCTGCCCGAGGTCACCGTGCTCGACGCCTCTGCCACGCAGGCCATTCTGGATAACGGCCGAGGCTACGCGCAGTTCTGCGACATGGCCGTGCTCGCCTTTGCCTCGTTCACCAACCCGGGCGGTGGCTACATCCAGGGCTATCTGGGTCAGGAGGCCACGCTCTGTGCCGATTCGTATCTGTACAATGTGCTCGATAAGCAGCGCAAATGGTACGGCGAGAACCGTCGCCGCAACATCAACTGTGAGCTGTACCGCAACCGCGCGCTGGTGGTGCCTGCGGTGCGCTTCGAACGCAACCACGTGCATGCGTACGCCGACGTGATCGTTGCAGCTGCGCCCAACGCCAAGCGCGCTCGCCAGGAGTATCGCGTGGGTGACGATGCCCTGCTGGACGCCCTGCGCGATCGTATCCGCTTTGTGCTGGCCATCTGCGACGAGCTTGGTCGCGAGAAGCTCGTGCTGGGCGCCTGGGGCTGTGACAACAACGGCTTTGACGCCGAGGCCGTGGCCGAGCTCTTCCGCAAGGAGCTCGCATCGGGCGACTTTAAGGTCAAGCAGGTCTTCTTTGCCGTGCCCTCTACGCGCTGGGACGAGGATTTTGCCAAGTTCGAGCACGTGCTGGCAAGCTTCCCCGAGCGCAACGAGGAGTCCTATGCCCAGGTTGCCGCCCGTGCCGCGGCCGCCCGTGCCGCCGAGCAGGCTCATGCCGCTGCCGAGGACGACGAGGATGATGACGACTGGCGCAAGTATCTGTAATCGGTGCGCGCTGACAGATAGGTCGAGCCGGCGGGAGGGGCTGCTCCCGTCGGCTTTTTGCTGAAGGAGGGGTTTGCGATGAAAAACGTCCTGTGCTTTGGTGACAGCAATACCTATGGCTACGATCCGGCGGGCATGCGCGATGGCACCGCGGTGCGCTATGCGCACGATGTGCGCTGGTGCGGCGTGGCCCAGCGCGACCTGGGCGAGGGCTGGCATGTGATTGAGGAAGGCCTAAACGGCCGCACAACGGTGCGCGACGATATGTGTCATCTGGACACCAATCTCAATGGCATCCGCGCGTTGCCGATGCTGCTCGAGGCCCATAAGCCGCTGGACGCCATTGTGATCATGCTGGGCACCAACGACTGCAAGACGGTCTTTAACGTGACAGCTTCCGATATCGCCCGTGGCGCCATGGCGCTGATTCGCGCCGTCCGCGCGTTCCCGTGGACCGACGCTGCGCCCTGCCCGCGCATTCTGCTGATGGCGCCTATCAAGATTAAACCGCAGATCGCCGATGTGTACATGACCGACTTTGACGAGCGCTCCGTCGAGGCCTCGGAGCATTTTGCCGAATACTATGCGTATGTCGCTGAGCAGTTTGGCTGCGACTTTTTGAATGCCGCCGATTTTGCCGAGCCGGGCGATATCGATTATCTGCACATGATGCCCGAAAGCCACGAGAGCCTGGGCCACGCCGTGGCAGTCAAGCTCCAAGAGATGCTCGGTGAGTAGCGCAGCCCCAAACCACCACAAAGGGACGGGCGCCTTCGTGGTGGTTTGTGCGGTGGTTTTGGTTGCTGGCTATTTAGTACTGCCACATGTGGTTGACGGGGCCGGAGCCCTTGCCCATGTTCAGGCCGGCGGCGAGAGCTCCTGTTAGGTAGGCCTTGCCGGCGTTGACGGCATCGGCAAGATCCATGCCCTGGGCCAGCGCGCAGGCGATGGCGGACGAAAGCGTACAGCCGGTACCATGCGTGTTGTCGGTCTCGATGCGCTTGTGGCGGAACCACGTGGTGAGCGGATCGCCTAGGTGGTTGCCCTCGTCATCGAGCGGCGCGGGCTCTGCTAGCACATCGTTGGCCTCGTTGACAAAATGCCCGCCCTTAACCAGGGACGCGCAGCCAAAACGGCGGGTGAGGAGCATGGCAGCGTTTTGCTGTGTGCGCTCGGAATCGACCTCGTAGTCGAGCAGCGCCATGGCCTCGGGAATATTGGGCGTGATAACGCTTGCCAGTGGGAACAGGCGGCGTGTAAGCGCTTCGGCGGCGTCCTCGGCGATGAGACGAGCGCCCGAAGTGGCGACCATGACGGGATCGACGACGATATTTTGTGCGTCCCAGGCGCTCAGGCGGTCGGCTATGACTTCGATAATCTCGGCAGAAGAAACCATGCCGATCTTGACGGCACTGGGGCGGATATCGTCAAAAACGGCATCGATCTGCGCCGCGACAATATCCGGGGAGATGTTCTGCACGGCGGTGACGCCTAGGGTGTTCTGTGCGGTGATGGCCGTGATGACCGTCTCGGCATACAGGCGGTGCGCCGTGATGGTCTTGATGTCGGCCTGAATGCCGGCACCGCCGCTGGAATCGGATCCTGCGATGGATAGAACGGCTGGTACCTTACTGCGATCCATGTTCGCTCCCTTGTTCGGTCGGATTCAAATGGGTCTCCTGCCCACATTATAAAGTTGCCCGGGCCGGCTGTATGCCGATCCCGGGCGGGTGGTGCAATCTTTACGTAAATGTAAGAAAATGTTCACACGTCAACAATTGACGAACGCCTTGTGGCCGATTATGGCTCCGGTGACGAGTTGGTCCTCCATGCCGAGGTCGATCGTCGTGCCTTCGAACACCTTGTTGACGGTGCGGACGGCGCACATCTTGCCGCACATGGTGCAGGTGCCCTCGGTGGCGGCGGGGGATTCCTCGTAGCGCTTCTTGCCGGTGACCGGGTCGAGCGCGCACTTCCACATGGCGTCCCAGTCGAGCTTGCGGCGTGCCTGGCCCATCTTGTCGTCCATGTCGCGGGCGTGGGGCACCTTTTTGGCGATGTCGGCGGCGTGTGCGGCAATCTTGGTGGCCATAAGGCCGTCGAGCACATCCTGGGCGTTAGGCAGGCATAGGTGCTCTGCCGGTGTCACGTAGCACAAAAAGTCGGCACCCGAGCTCGCGGAGATGGCGCCACCGATGGCTGCGGTGATGTGGTCGTAGCCCACGCCGATATCGGTCACCAGCGGCCCGAGCACGTAGAACGGGGCGTTGTGGCACAGGCGCTTCTGCAGTTTCATGTTGGCGGCGATCTCGTCGAGCGCCATGTGACCCGGGCCCTCGACCATGACCTGGACGCCGGCGGCCCAAGCGCGCTTGCACAGCTTGCCCAGCTCGATCATCTCGGCGGTCTCGGTGGCGTCGTTGGAGTCGTAGAGGCAGCCCGGGCGGCAGGAGTCGCCGAGCGAAATCGTCACGTCGTACTCGTGGCAGATCTCGAGCAGCTCGTCAAAGTACTCGTAGAAGGGGTTCTCGTTGCCGGTGACCTCCATCCAGCCAAACAGCAGTGAGCCGCCGCGGCTGACGATGTTCATGAGACGGCCGGTCTCCTTAAAGGTTTTGGTGACCGACTTATTGATGCCGCAGTGGATGGTCATAAAGTCCACGCCGTCCTCGGCGTGCGCGCGCACGACCTCGAACAGGTCGTCCTTGGTAAGCTTGACAAGCGGCTTTTCCATGTAGCCGATGGCGTCGTACATGGGGACGGTGCCCACCATGAGCGGCGTCTCGTCGATGAGCTGCTGGCGGAATTGGCGCGTCTTGCCCGAGTTGGAGAGGTCCATGATGGCGTCGGCGCCAAAGTCCTCGGCGATCTTGACCTTCTTCCATTCCTCAGCGGCATCGGCCTTGTCGCCCGAGATGCCCAGGTTGACGTTGACCTTGGTAGACAGGCCCTCGCCGACACCAAAGGCGCGCATGCCCTTTTTGATATGCACGATGTTGGCGGGAATGGCGATGCGGCCGTCGGCCACGCGCTCGCGGATGTACTCGGGGTCGCGATGCTCGCGCTCGGCAACCTCCTTCATCTGCGGTGTGATTTGCCCGGCGCGGGCGAAATCGATTTGCGTGACGAGCTTGGGCTCGGTCTGTGTGCTCATTGGCACGGCTCCCTTCGTTGGCATTACCCATATCAGGTTTGCGGGTCAGGGCGGGCGCGCCCAGTCTCAGCCTGCCGTCTTGTCCTGCAAGCTCCCCGTTTATGTGGCGGGCTCAAGTATAGCTCGAATGGGTACGATTGACGCGACGAGCATGCCCGCGGGGAGGCGAACATGGAAGACAAGCATCTGTATCGAGAGACGCAGTGGGATGTGTCGGCCGAGGAGAGCCGCGCCCATCATGGGCTGGTCGCAATTGGTTTCGCGATTCTTGTCGTGATGGTGATTGCCTGTTGTATCTGGACGTTTGGCGGGCGTGGGGGAGTTTCCTGGACGTTTGAGGCGGACGATAGCCTGCCGATTATGACGGCGAAGGTCGCGGGTGGCAATACCGTTGCCGCGCCTGGCGACTATTGGTATCCGCGCGACAAGTTTGTGCAACTGCAGCTGAGCGGTGGTTCCATTCCTGGTGAAGAGATCGAGCGTGTGACCTTCGATGCGTCGCTTAGGACGCTGTCGGTCGAGCTCAAAGATCAGGGGGATGTACCCACGACCATGGATATAGCCCTGACGGAATGGCGCCTGGAGCCTCCGTCGGGTGTTGAGGCGTCCGAGGTGGAGCACGTTAAGGTTACCTACCAAGATGGCTCGACGACCGAGATTGCAAAAGCCGACGGCCTGGCGGAATAGACGCCGTGCCTAGGCAGCACATTCAAAAGTAGTGGTAGTCCTACAAGGCCTGTTCGTTCAGGAAGACCAAAGTGTTTTTATTTGAAAGCTCGGGAAAGTAACGATAACCAACGTCGAACGCGGTGAGCCCGCTTACATCCTCGAACTTGTTTTCTGCCATCCAGCGCACCATGGAGCCGCGCGCTTTTTTGCTGGCGGTCGAGCGTTGGATGGGCTTGCCGTTGCGGATGCCTTCACCAAAGAGACATGTGACGACCGTGGTGTCGGTGGTGAGGCGGGTCAGAACGGCTTTGGCGTATTCCGCGCTGGCGAGGTTGACGATCGTGGCGTTGGAGCCTGCCGGAGCGATGACCCGTGCGAGCTTGTCGCCCCAAAACGCGTAGAGGTCTCGGGCATCGTCGACGGCAAGCTTCGCGCCCATCTCCAGCCGATACGGTTCAACGGCATGAAAGGGGCGTACGCATCCGTAAAGGCCCGAGAGGATCCACAGATGGTCTTGCAGCCATGCGAGCTGTGCGGAATCCATCACCTCGGGCGCCATGCTTTGGTATTGAATGCCGTGATAGGACATGACGGCAGGGGAGAGGTGACGGGCGAGTGCGGGATTGTCGAGATCGCCGTTTTGCAAGATGGGCTCGAACTCATGCAGGGTGTTGAGGCAGGGCCCCAGCAGTTTGTCACTCACGTTCCACAGCGCCTGCAGGCTGCCGCTGCCTTCATTCCGCTCGATATCTAGCAGTGCGCGGTGGAGGCGAGCCGTCTCGCGCACAAAGGGTGGAATGCCCAGGACTTCAAAAGCATCTTGGGCCGCGCGCATCTGCTTGGCGGGCGAAATGATGACCTGCAGCATGGACTCTCCTCTGCCAAAAAGGAAGTTGCGGTGTAATACGGTCTGTTTTGGCCGTTTATGGGCCAGTTTAGTCCGTATCTCACCGCAACTGATGAAGGGTTGATTAGGCGCGCTCGATGAAGGCCTTGTAGCCGCGATAGGCCTCGTAGATATCGGCCTTGTTGGCGACCTCCCACAGGGCGTGCATGGACAGGACGGCAACGCCGGAGTCGATGACGTTCATGCCGTACTTGGCCATGATGTAGGCGATGGTGCCACCGCCGCCCGCGTTGACGCGACCGAGCTCGCAGGTCTGGAAGTCCACGCCGGCCTCGTCCATAATGTCGCGGATGAGGGCCATATACTCGGCGTCGGCGTCGTTGGAACCGCCCTTGCCGCGGCTGCCCGTGTACTTGTTAAAGCACAGGCCGCGACCCATAAAGGCTGCATTCTTGGTCTCGAACTTGCCGGCGTAGCCTGGGTCGAAGCCGGCGGATACGTCAGAGGAGAGCATGCGGCTGCGGGCGAGTGCGCGGCGCAGGGCCAGCGGGCTGCCCTCGCCGGCGAGCGTCATGATCTCGGCGACGGTGTTCTCGAAGAAGCGGCTTGTCATGCCGGTGGCTCCCACGGAGCCAATCTCCTCCTTGTCGACGATGAGCGTGATGCTCGTGCGCTCCACGTTGGCCACATTGATCTGGGCGAGCATGGAGGGGTAGGCGCAGACGCGGTCGTCGTGACCATAGCCCAAAATCATGGAGCGGTCGAGGCCCATGTCGCGGGCGGGGCCGGCGGGCACGACCTCGATTTCGGCGGAGAGGAAGTCCTCCTCCTCGACGTCGTACTGCTCCTTGAGGATATCCAGGAACATCTGCTTGACGGGCTCGGTGGGGGCGTCCTTGTCGTCCTCGTCAAATTTTACGGGACGGCCGCCCACGATCACGTCGAGGATCTCGGCGTCGACGGCGTCCTTGGCGGGCTTGGACATCTGCTCGCTCGAGAGGTGGATCAGCAGGTCGGAGATGGTAAAGACCGGATCGTCGGCCTTGTCGCCGATGTTGATGTCGACGGTGGTGCCGTCCTTTTTGCAGATGACGCCCACGAGTGCGAGCGGGGAGGCCACCCAGTGGTAGCTCTTGACGCCACCGTAGTAGTGCGTGTCGAGGTAGGCCATGTCGCCGGCCTCGAAGGCGGGATTCTGCTTGAGGTCCAGGCGCGGCGAGTCCACGTGGGCGCCCAGGATGTTAAAGCCCTGCTCGAGCGGGGCGGTGCCCAGGTTGACGAGCATAAGATCCTTGCCGTGGTTGGCGGCGTACACCTTGTCGCCTGCCTTGAGCTCGCGGCCTTCGGCGATCACGGTCTCCAGGTCGACGTATCCCGCCTCCTCGGCCATCTTGATGCCGGTCTTGACGCACAGGCGCTCGGTCTTGTTCTCGCTCAAAAACTGCTTATAGCCGCGGCAAAGCTCCTCGAGCTCCTCGATTTGCTGTGGCGTGTACTTTTTCCATGCGCAGGGACGCTCCATGACGCAGGCTCCTTTCGGATCGATCGTGCTGGTTGTTGTACCGTGAGCCATCGTATCACGCGTGGGCTCACGGTGGCGGGGGAGCTTGATGTGCGGTGGCCGCGGGGCGGGGAGCGTGTAAACTGGAGTGAGCAAGCCGTGCCCAGTCCAAAGCGAGGTATTCAATATGTCTGACAAGCGCCGCACCTTTGCCGTTATCGACGGCAACTCGCTCATGCACCGCGCCTTCCACGCCGTGCCGCCGACCATGAACGCGCCGGACGGTCGTCCCACCAACGCGATCTTTGGCTTTCTGAACATGTTTCTTAAGATGATCGATGCCTTTAGCCCCGACGGTGTGGTCGTGGCGTTTGACAAGGGCAAGCCGCGCGTGCGCATGGAGATGCTGCCGCAGTATAAGGCGCAGCGCCCGCCCATGGACCCCGATCTGCATGCGCAGTTTCCCATGATTAAGGAGCTGCTCACGGCGATCAACGTGCCAATTCTGCAGTCCGAGGGCTGGGAAGGCGACGATATTCTGGGAACCATGGCGCGCCTGGGTGAGGAGGCCGGCTGCGACATGCTGCTGGTGACCGGCGACCGTGACATGTATCAGCTTGTGACCGAGCACGTCAACGTGGTCTCGACTCGCAAGGGCCTGTCCGACGTGGCGATCATGACGCCCGAGAGCGTGGACGACCTGTATCACGGCATTACGCCGGCGCTCGTGCCCGATTTTTACGGCCTGAAGGGCGATACGTCGGACAACATTCCCGGCGTACCGGGCATTGGCCCCAAAAAGGCGAGCGCGCTCATCGCGCAGTACGGCAGCTTGGACGAGGTCATTGCGCATGCTGACGAGGTCAAGGGCAAGATGGGCGAGAACCTGCGTGCACACATCGACGATGCGCTGCTGAGCCGCAAGGTTGCGACCATCCGCACCGACGCACCTGTCGAGCTCGACTTTGACGCGACGTCCTTCCCATCGTTTTCTGCCGATGAGGTGTCCGCGGCGCTGGGCGCACTTGGCATTACGGCCATGCAGAACCGCTTCCTGGCGCTGATTGGCGGCGAGGGCGGGGTCGTGCCCGCTGCCAGCGCGTTCGAGATACCCGCGGTTTCGCGTGCCGCCGCCGGCGATGCTGAGGCACTTGTTGCTGTGGCGGCCGAGATCTCTCGCGCGATTGATGCGGGCGAGTGGGTCGCCGCCGTGGTGGACGATGACAAGGAGGAGGGTGCGCTCTTTGGCCTGACGCGTACGCTGTGGCTGGCGACGCCCAAGGGGCTCTTTGCGCTCGAGGAAGCCGATGACGGCACGCCTGCCGCTGTCGAGGGCTTCAATTCTGCCCACGGCGTTATCGCTGGCGTGCTCGCGCGCCTGTTTATGGAGGGCCGCGTGGCGAGCCCGGACATGAAGGCGTTGCTGCATGAGCTTTCGCCCATCGATTCTTCTGAGCCCGAGCTCATGGACCCGCTGGCAGTCGATTCCGTGCGCATCTTTGATACCGTGGTTGCCGCGTACCTGTTGGATTCCGACCGTTCCGAGTTTGACGAGGCATATCTGGCCGATACCTATCTGCAGATGGCGCTGCCTGCGGCGCGCGGTGCGGATGGTGCTGGCGAGGACGCTCCTGCTCCTGCTGCCCGTACCGCGGCGTTGACGCTGGCACTCGTGGCGCCGCTTCGCGACCGCATGGCCCGCGAGAACGCCGCCAACGTGTTCGATGGCATTGAGATGCCGCTCGTGCCGGTGCTTGCCAAGATGGAGCGCGCGGGCATGCTCGTAGATCCCGACCGGCTGCGCAGCCTGTCCGAGGGCCTGGCGACCCAGATCACCGAGGTCGAGCGCAGCATTCGCGACCTGGCAGGTGATGAGACGTTTAACATCGGCAGTCCCATGCAGCTCTCGCACGTGCTCTTTGACGTTATGGGGCTTCCGACCAAGGGCCTCAAAAAGACCAAGCGCGGGTACTATTCGACCAACGCCAAAGTGCTGAGCGACCTTGCCCGTGACCACGAAATCGTGCGCCTGATTTTGGACTGGCGTGAGAAGTCCAAGATCAAGTCGACCTATCTGGACACGCTAGGTCCGCTGCGCCGTGGTGACGGTCGCGTGCACACCACGTACAACCAGACCATCACGGCAACGGGTCGCCTGTCCTCGAGCGACCCGAACCTGCAGAACATCCCGACGCGCTCTGAGCTGGGCCGTACCGTTAAGACGGCGTTTTCAGCAGGCGAGGGCAGCGTCTTTTTGGCGGTGGACTACTCGCAGATCGAGCTGCGTCTACTCGCGCATCTCTCGGGTGACGAGCACCTGGTGCGCGCCTTTAACGAGGGCGAGGACTTCCATGCCGAGACGGCCGCGCGCGTGTTTGGCGTTTCGGTGTCCGAGGTAACGCCCGACCTGCGCAGTCGCGCCAAGGCCGTGAATTTTGGCATTGTGTATGGTCAGCAGGCGTACGGTCTGTCGCAGTCGCTACATATCTCGATGGCCGAGGCGCGTGGCATGATCGATCGCTACTACGAGGCCTACCCGGGCGTTCGCACGTTCCTCGACAACGTGGTGGCGCGCGCCAAGCAGACGGGCTATGCCGAGACCATGTATGGCCGTCGTCGCCATATTCCGGAGCTCAAGGCCAAAAACCCACAGCTCCGCGGCTTTGGCGAGCGCACGGCCATGAACCATCCCATGCAGGGCACTGCGGCCGACATCATCAAGATCGCCATGGCCCGCGTAAGCCGCCGCCTGGAAGAAGAGGGCTTTGCCGCCCACATGATCTTGCAGGTGCACGACGAACTGGACTTTGAGTGCCCCGTCGACGAAGTCGAGCGCCTGACCGCCATGGTCCAAGACGTCATGGAGCACGTCGTAGACCTCCGCGTGCCCCTCATCGCCGAAGCCAGCACCGGCATAACCTGGGCCGACGCGAAATAGGAAAGCGCCCACAATTCCAAAGTAACTAAAGGCAGAAGGGGGCTCCTTGCCAACAAGGAGCCCCCTTCATTCCAAAAAATCAGCCAAGTATCTAGACACCCAAGACGCCATCTAGGCGGCAAGCAAGTCAACATAGCCATGCCCGGGGCCGGCCGTTTGATTTTTGTAGATTCCGCACGAGCCGAAGGCCACTTAATGTGGCCTTCGAGCGAGCCCAGGACCTGACCGAGCAAAAATCAAACGGCCGGCCCCGGGCATGGCGACGAGATAGATTACCGAGCCGCCAAGATGGCGTCGATGAGCGTCAGTACGCCCCCGTCGTTGTTGCTCGGAATGCGCCACTTGGCGTGCGCATTCATATGCTCTTCGGCATTGTCCACGATAAAGCTATGCCCGACGCGCTCGAGCATAGGGATATCGTTGTAGGTGTCGCCCACGGCGGCGGCATCGGCGATATCGATGCCCAAGTGCTCGCACAGGTGCGCGACGCCGGCGCCCTTGTCGACGCCCAGGTTCATAAAGTCGATCCACTCGCGGCCCGCATTGGTGACGTAGAGCTGATCCGAGAACGCGGGGTTATAGGTCTCGCGGAACGCAGGCTCGGCGTCGTAGGCGGGGAAGAAGATCGAAATCTTGTTGGACTCGAAATCAATGCCCTCAAAGCTGTCGACGTAGTTGATTGTGTTGTAGTAGACGCTGATCTCGTCGTGGTATTGATGGTCGCGGGCAAGCACGTAGAACTCGTCGAAGCAGCACAGGACGGGAACGGCGCGAGAATCCTCCGAGGCACGAGCGAGCACCTGTTGATACAGCGCCACATCGATATTGCTCTTATAGATATAGTTGCCGCGATATATCACGCACGCGCCGTTATCGGGGCAAAAAGCGATGCGGTTCTTGATGTCCTCGAACATCTCCTCGAGCTTGGGGGCGGGACGTCCGCTGGCGGGGCAGAATACGATGCCGGCTTCGGCGAGCTTGTCCAGGCGTTCGTCAAGGCCTTGCGGCAGCACGCGCTCGTCGGTCAGCAGCGTCTTGTCCATGTCGACGGCGATGAGCTTAATGTTTCCGATATTGGCGTCCGATTCGTAAGTTTGCATAAAAGCGAGCCTTTCGTTTCGAAATTGTTTCAGACGTTATAACCATCAACTCGTAACCAGGCGTATTTTCGCAGGAACGGAGCGTATTTGCACTGCATTTCACAAACTAATGAAAAAACTTTTCAGAAATTTGAATTTGTCGCTTGTGCAGCGGGCACTTTAGCGTAATATAGCGACCATCGAAAACGGAGACGGCAAAAGAGCCGCTTACCGAGGAAAAGGTACCGTTTGCGATATTAGAATTGCGCCCGGCGATAGGTGAAAGGAGAGGCAGATGCAGTTCGTAAAGATCATCACCACTGCAGACAATGCCATCCGACGCCAGCGCGCAATTTCCCGACGACGATAACAATCGTCTCTGTCCGCATGGGGCGAATTGCCTCAACAGAGTCATTTTAAGGTCGTTGGGTTTTAGCACGACATTGCTGCATGTTTCTAGGGCATGTATGTGCTGATTTTTGCTATTTAACCTGATATTGCACGACATGTGACCTTGAAATGACTTGCAACTGACCGATGTTCTAACTAGCTACCAAGGGCGAAAGGAAACAGCCATGAGCAAGGAAAAAGTCGTTCTCGCATATTCCGGTGGTCTTGATACATCCGTATGTGTCAAGTGGCTCCAGGACGAGAAGAATCTCGATGTCGTTTGCGTCTGCGGCAACGTGGGCCAGGAGGAGACCGGCCTGGATGCCAGGAAACAGAAAGCGCTTGACCTGGGCGTTCTTGATTGCCAGGTGCTCGACCTGCGCGATGAGTTCTCCGATGAGTTCCTGACCAAGGCCATCGCCGCAAATTCCATGTACGAGAACAAGTACCCGCTGCTTTCCGCTCTGTCTCGCCCGCTGCTCGCCAAGAAGCTTGTCGAGGTCGCCCACGAGTTTGGCGCGACCTACGTCGCCCACGGCTGCACCGGCAAGGGTAACGACCAGGTTCGTTTTGAGGCTGCCGTCAAGGCCCTCGACCCCGAGCTTAAGGTTATCGCCCCGGTTCGCGAGTGGGATCTGAAGTGCCGTCCCGACGAGGTCGCCTATGCTCACGCCCACAACGTGCCGGTTCCCGAGGGTGCCAACGACAACCCCTATTCCATTGACGACAACCTGTGGGGTCGTGCCATTGAGTGCGGCCACCTGGAGGATCCCTGGAACGAGCCGCTCGACGACGCCTGGGTTATGACCAAGAATCCCGAGGACACGCCCGACACCCCGACCTACACCGAGATTGAGTTTGAGGCCGGCAAGCCCGTCGCCGTCGACGGCAAGAAGATGAAGCTCTCCGAGATCGTCATCGCCCTCAACAAGATTTCGGGCGATAACGGCTTTGGTCGTCTCGACCTGGTCGAGGATCGTCTGGTGGGCCTCAAGAGCCGCGAGTGCTATGAGGTTCCCGGCGCCCTGACGCTTATCACCGCCCACAAGGCGCTCGAGGATATTTGTGTCGAGGGCGATCTGCTCAAGACCAAGATTAAGCTCGAGCAGGATTGGGCCACCGCCGTGTACAACGGCCAGTGGTACAGCCCGCTCAAAAACGCACTCGACGCCTTTATGGCCGATACCCAGAAGTTCGTGACCGGTACCGTTCGTCTGAAGTTCTTTAAGGGCAACTGCCATGTTGTCGGCCGCAAGAGCCCCTTCAGCCTCTATGACTACGGTCTGGCCACCTACGACCGCGACACCACGTTTGACGAGAAGGCCAGCGCCGGCTTTATCGAGATCGACACGCTGTCGCTCAAGACGTGGGCCAAGGTCCAGGGTCCCAGCTCTGCTGCCGCTCAGGCTTAAGTCTTTCTCCCTTGGTATCCGCGCGGCCCATCCGCGTGATACATAACGGGCGCATGGGGTCCCTACCTTTCGTTATGCTTGCTGACACTTCTTAACATCGGTGGCCCCTACATTCCGCCCGCATATATGATGCCGCGTCTGCGGCTGAGTCCGAGCCCCGCCGGGGTTGTCCGGCGGGGCTCCTTCTATCAATTTGGCGGCTCTGCGCCTATATATATCTGAGGGGTATCCATTATGTTCAATGCTATCGCGCATGCTTTACTTGCCCTCGCGCCCGAGTTCGATGCTGCAAAGGTCGAGGATGTCCCTATGAGCCTGAAGGCATGGATTGACGGCTCGGCAAGCAACGGCTGGCGGGAGTCGATGGGCGCCAAGTGCCTGGTGCGTCACTTCTTTGCAAATTAGCCACATGGTCTCGCGCTCGGTGGGGAATGTGCAAAACTAGCGGTTGATAAATCGCTTTAGCGACATGGCGCTTTGCTTTGGGCGCTTGTTTTGGTATTTAGAGAAAGGGGACGGTTCCATGGCTCTTTGGGGCGGTCGTTTTGAGGCAGGCGTGGCCGAGGTCACGCAGGAGTTTGGCGCGTCGCTGCCGGTCGACAAACATCTCTATAAGCAGGATATCGCTGGCTCTAAGGCACATGCCAAGATGCTGGCGGCCCAGGGCATTATCAGTGCAAAGGACGAGCAGGCGATTGCCGAGGGTCTGACCGCAATCGAACAGGATATCGATGCCGGCAACTTCACCTTCGATATCAACGACGAGGACATTCATATGTCCATCGAGAGCGAGCTGACCCGTCGCATCGGCGAGGCGGGCAAGCGCCTGCATACCGGGCGTTCGCGCAACGACCAGGTGGCGACCGATACGCGCCTGGGCGTCAAGGCGCTGGCCAAGGAGCTCATGGAGGCCAATCTTGAGCTGCGCCACGTGCTGGTGGATGCGGCCAAACAGTGCAACAAGGTGATTCTGCCGGGTTACACGCACATGCAGCATGCTCAGCCCGTGCTGCTGTCGCATCATCTGCTGGCGTATTCTTGGATGTTCGCGCGCGACTTTACACGCCTGAAGGCCGCCTTTGATGCTGCCGACAACTGCCCGCTGGGCGCTGCCGCGCTTGCCGGTACGAGCTATCCGCTCGATCGTCAGATGACGGCCGCCGAACTTGGCTTTGCGGGCGTGATTCCCAACTCGCTCGATGCGGTTTCCGACCGTGATTTCCTCCTCGATCTGCATTACGCCGGCTCCGTCATGGCGATGCACCTGTCGCGTCTTTCCGAGGAGATCGTGCTGTGGTCGAGCTCCGAGTTTGGCTTTATCACGCTTTCCGACTCGTATTCCACTGGCTCGTCCATCATGCCGCAGAAGAAGAACCCCGATTTTGCCGAGCTTATCCGCGGCAAGAGCGGCCGAGTCTATGGCAACCTGGTGCAGCTGCTCGTGACCATGAAGGGCCTGCCGCTCGCTTATAACAAGGACTTGCAGGAGGACAAGGAGGGCGCGCTCGATACCGCCCATACGCTCATGCAGTGCCTGTCCGTTATGGCCGGTATGATTTCGACCTGGACCGTCAACGAGGATGCCATGGCGCGCGAGTGCGGCGTGGGGCACCTTGCCGCCACCGATGTTGCCGATTACCTGGCCAAGCGTGGCCTGCCGTTCCGCGAGGCCCACGCCGTGGTGGGCCATTTGGTCCTGATGTGCGAGAAGCGCGGCTGCAATCTTGAGGACCTGCCGTTTGAGGTGTTCCAAGAGGCAAGCCCGCTCTTTGAGCACGACATTACCGAGGCACTCGACATTCCGTCGATTGTCGCTGCACGCACGACCGAGGGCGGTACCGCCCCTGCCGCCGTTGCCGTGCAGCTGCAGCGTGCCCAGGCACAACTCGTTGCCGACGAAGGTGTGCTTGGATCGCTGACCAAGGTCGTCGAGATGGGCCACGGGGCAAAGTAAGGGTTTAGTTGAAGCGGCTTTGGCCATTTATTGATAAATCGTTTTTGCTTTTACGGGCGTCTGTTGCTGCGGGCGCCCGTATTTTGTTGCAATGGGGAAGGGGCTTGTCGAGAACTTCTGTAGGACCTTTGGGCAGGTTGTGAAGGGGCTACGTTCACGGGCGGCAACCGACCGTCCGCTCGGTTCGGTGCGGTTGATGCGCGGTCGGATGGTACTCTAATCGGGCTTCGAAACAGAAGTGACACATATGGAACGTTTTAATAAATTGTAGCGTTTCAATAAACAGTTTTTTGTTTAACTGCAGCTAAAACTCTGTTACGATGCAGTCCAGGCGGGTGCCGGAATGGGACTTGGGCACGCGCGAACCTACTTGAAAGGCTACCTTATGGCTATCGAGAAGACCTTCATCATGATTAAGCCCGACGCTGTGCGCGATCGCAAGATCGGCGAGATCGTCGCTCGCATTGAGCGTAGCGGCCTTGTCATCGAGCGCATGGAGATGACCACGCTCGAGCGTGCTACCGTCGAGGAACACTACGCCCATCTGGCGGACAAGCCCTTCTTTGGCGGTCTCTGCGACTTTATGACGAGCGGTCCGGTCGTCAAGATGGTCGTTTCCGGTCTCTCCGCCGTCTCCAAGATGCGTACCCTTATGGGCGCTACCAACCCGCTTGACGCTGCCCCCGGCACCATTCGCGGCGACTTCGCTGTCGATGTCAACGCCAACGTGATCCACGGCTCCGACTGCCTGGAGAACGCCGAGATCGAGATCAAGCGCTTCTTTGGCTAAACCAGCTTTGACTCCTCAAAGCTGTTAGCGTGTGGCTTTGGCGCCGCGGAATTCCATCCGCGGCGCCCTTTTTATTCCAGTAGATTTCTAGGTATATCCCAAAAATCTACTAAACAGCCCCCGCCCGGATGTTTCTTCCGGGCGGGGGCTGGCGTTAGCGTATGGCTTTGTAGGTCTTTAAGCCTCGTCGACGACCTTGAGTCCGCGGGTCTGGTCGATCTCGTTGATGAGATTGACGCGACGCTCGTGGCGGCCGCCCTCAAACTCGGCGTCGAGCCACTCGTCGACAATCATCTTGGCGAGCTCGGAGCCCACGACGCGGGCACCAAAGGCGAGCACGTTGGTGTTGTTGTGCATGCGGGAGAGCTTGGCGCTGAAGGGCTCGGAGCACACGACGGCGCGTACGCCCTCGACCTTGTTGGCAGCCAGGCTAATCCCGACGCCGGTGCCACAGATGAGGATGCCCAGGTCGACGTCGCCGTTGGCAACGGCCTTACCCACCTTGTAGCCGGCGATGGGGTAGTCAAAGCTCTCGGAGGTGTCGGTGCCAAAGTTCACGACCTCGCAGCCGCGCTCCTTCAGGTGCTCGGAGATGATGTTCTTGAGCTCGACGGCGGCGTGGTCGTTACCGATACCGATCTTCATGGATGCTTCCTCTCTGGTCTGTGCGGCGAGATTGCTAAAGGTTTTACCGCGTTCGACTGCATGATAGCGCGACTTTTGTGTAAACGCTCGGGCGTTTTTTGCTCAAACGCTTTAGCATGCAATAAGACCGGCCTATCATGAATAATGCCGCCAATTTGTGCTCGAGCGCCGTCCGCCGGAACCATGGTTGTGGTTTTTGATGCATTGTTATCAAATAAAATAGCGAACTATTTTGAGAGCCCAGCCCGTTATACAAGTAGGAGATACCTATGCCTGCCGATTCCCTTCGTGATACCGCGTTTTGCGATGTTTTGAACCGCGAGCTTGTCTGTGCGCTCGGCTGCACCGAGCCCATTGCCGTTGCCTATGCAGCGGCGCTGGCGAGCCAGACGCTCGGCTGCGAACCCGATCATATGGATGTTGTCTGCTCGGGCAACATCATCAAGAACGTAAAGAGCGTGACCGTGCCTAACTCGGGCGGTATGCATGGTATTGAAGCCGCGGCCGTGCTGGGTGCCGTGGGCGGCGACGCCAAGAGCGCGCTCGAGGTGCTCGAGAGTGTTGACGATAAAGACCGTGCTCGCGTGGCCGAGCTCCTCGCCGATGCCGGCTACTGCGATGTGTCGCTTGTCGAGGGCGTGCCCAACCTCTACATCAAGGTGACTGCCACAGCCGGGGGGCATACCGCGGTCGTCGAGATTACCGACCACCACACCAATGTCACGTGCCATACACTCGACGGTATCCCGGTATGCGGCAAGTCGGTGGGGGAGTGTGCCGCCTGCGCCGAGCGCGTGGTGGCCGAGCGCGCGGCAGATAGCGCCGACACGCCCATGTCGATTGAGACCATCATCGACTTTATTGAGGACGGCGATGTTGAGGGTGCTCGCGCTGCCGTTGAGCGTCAGATCGAGCTGAACGGCGCCATTAGCGCAGAGGGCTTGGCGCACGCTTGGGGCGCCGAGGTGGGCCGTACGCTGCTGGGCGCTCGTGCCGATGACGTCGCCTGCCGTGCCCGTGCCCGTGCAGCCGCCGGGTCCGACGCCCGCATGAACGGCTGCGCACTGCCGGTCGCCATTGTGTGCGGCTCGGGCAATCAGGGCATTACCTGTGCATTGCCCGTTATGGAATATGCCGAGTACCTGCGCTGCGACCACGAGCGCCTGGTGCGCGCCGTGATGCTGTCCGATCTTATTGCCGTGCATATCAAAAGCTATATTGGTGCACTTTCGGCGTTTTGCGGTGCTATTTGCGCCGCGTGCGGTGCCGGCGCGGCGATTACCTGGCTGTGCGGTGGCACGCGCGAGCAGATCGGCGCGACGGTCTCGAATACGCTCGGCAACGTGGGCGGCATCGTGTGCGATGGCGCCAAGGCGAGCTGTGCCGCCAAGATTTCCGCAGCCGTTGATGCGGCGATTCTGGGCCACGATATGGCCATGCAGGGCCGTGGCTTCCGCGCCGGCGAGGGCCTGATCCAAGATACCGTTGAGCAGACGATCGCCAGCATGGGCTATGTGGGTCGCGTGGGTATGAAGGACACCGACGTCGAGATCCTCAACATCATGATCGGCAAAACCCAAGTTTGTTAGGACCGTTCGTTGGCTACTTGGTGCTCGTAGAAGGCATCGATTACGGCGTTAAAGTCGCGGGCGAAGTCTTCCATGGTTCCGCGCCAGGTGGCTCGACTGGGTTTTCCCTGGCCAACATAGGCAGTTTGAATACCGCAGGCGGGGCTGGGGAAGTCGCGCTTGGGGTCGTTGCCCACCATAAGGACCTCGTGCGGTTCGAGCCCCATGGCCTGCAGCTGCTCCAGGTAATAGGTGGCATCGGGCTTGCAACGGGTGGCGTTTCCCATGTGCGTCACGAGCTCAAAGGGGGCGTCGGCCAGGTCACCCCAACCCATGCGGCATTCGATGGCCCCCTGGGGAAAGCTGGGGTTGGTAAAGAGTGCGCAACGCAGTCCTGCGTCCCGTACAGCCTGGAGTGCGGCGTGTGCACCCGGCATGGCGTGGGCATTGATGGCATCGTCATTCTTGTACGGGAGAACTTCGCGTTCATAGTAGGTAAACGCCTCGTAGATGAGTGGGTCCGAGAGGCAGATGCCGCACCTGCGCTCGACCTCGGTGCGGTAAAACTCAAGATTGGTGCGATTGTCCGTGCCGCTTCGGCGATTGGCGTTGAGGTCGACCAGGATGGTGCCGAGGCGTGCCATCGTGCCACCGCGGCTGCATCGTCCGATATCCGCGAGCATTGACGAGACATCCTTAAAATAGCGAAGGATAAACGCGTTGAGATTGATGCTGAGAAGCGTCTCGTCCATATCGAAAACGACTGCTTTGAGCACGCGGGCACCTTTCTCGAAAAATCGTTTAGAACGTTGGCTCCGGATACTTTACCCCAAAGCCGTATACTCAACTGCTTATCGTCAACTTATGGAGACAGTCGTTCACAAGATTGCGAAAAAGTCTCCATACGAGTAAAAAATCGCAGTTCACGCTTGAAATCGAAGTGATTTCCACGTAACCTATACGAACGTGATTGCATAAGCGTCACATTAGTATCTGTCGGCTCCCGAGTGTTCCTAAACGTTGTGTGCTTGTCGCACCCTTCTGTAGGTCCTAGCAATCGGGGCCCCGTAGTTCGAAAGGGGTCCACCTTTGAGTGAGATTCAGAACTCGTCCATTTTCTCTCTTGACGATGTCAACGAGGAGGAGATGAACAACCTCATCGACGGTACGATTACCGACTTTGATGAGGGCGATCTCGTTAACGGTACTGTCGTTAAGATCGAGCATGACGAGGTGCTCGTTGACATCGGATTCAAGTCCGAGGGCGTTATCCCGGTCCGCGAGCTGTCCATCCGCAAGGACGCTAACCCTGCAGACATCGTTGCACTCGGTGATTCCATCGAGGCCCTGGTTCTCCAGAAGGAGGACAAGGACGGTCGTCTGGTCCTTTCCAAGAAGCGTGCCGAGTACGAGCGTGCTTGGAACCGCATCGAGGAGAAGTTCAACTCCGGCGAGAACGTCGAGGGCGAGGTTATCGAGGTTGTCAAGGGCGGCCTGATCCTCGACATCGGCCTGCGTGGCTTCCTGCCCGCTTCCCTCGTCGACCTCCGTCGCGTCAAGGACCTCACCTCCTACATGGGCACCCGCATCGAGGCCCGCGTCATCGAGATGGACCGCAACCGCAACAACGTCGTTCTCTCCCGTCGCGTCGTGCTTGAGGAGTCCCGTAAGGCCGAGCGTTCCGAGATCCTGTCCAAGCTCAAGTCTGGCATGCGTCTCCAGGGCACTGTTTCCTCCATCGTCGACTTCGGCGCCTTCGTCGACCTCGGCGGCATCGACGGCCTCATCCACATCTCCGAGCTCTCCTGGAACCACGTCAACCATCCTTCCGAGGTTGTCAAGGTCGGCCAGGAGGTCGAGGTCGAGGTTCTCGACGTCGATCTCAACCGCGAGCGCATCTCCCTGGGTCTCAAGCAGACCACCGAGGATCCGTGGCGCGCACTGGTCAAGAAGTACCCCGTCGGCGCTATCGTCGAGGGCACTGTGACCAAGCTTGTCCCGTTTGGCGCTTTCGTCGATCTGGGCGAGGGCATCGAGGGCCTGGTGCACATCTCCGAGATGGCCAACAAGCACGTCGACCAGCCTTCTCAGGTCACCCACGTGGGCGACAAGGTTCAGGTCAAGGTCATGGAGATCGACCTCGACCGTCGTCGTATCTCCCTGTCTATGAAGTCCGCTGCTGAGACTCTGGGCGTCGAGATCGAGGTTACCCCGCTGCCTTCCGAGAAGAAGGACGAGGAGACCGACGCCGAGTAAATCGGTTTGACGATCACTTGCTTTAAGGGATCCGTCCGCAATGGACGGGTCCCTTTTTGCGTTTGCCGGTGAGGTGCGCAATGCTACTCGTGCGCAATGCTGTCCGGGCTGTTCACGGGGGCTATTGGGTTGTCGGTGCATGAAAATGCCGACATCCCGCCTCGGGGAGGAGGCGGGAACGCACCGAGTAGACGGAGGGGTGCGGAGCGCGGTCGCGTCTCGACTGGCGACGTTGCCCATCGACGACCCTATTGTACCGCATGGCATGGTTCTTGGTATATCGTGTCGAACGCTTGTGTTGTGCCTTTGCCTGCGGCAACGGTGTGTTACACTCTTGCACTGCTGAGTGGGCCAGACGGTCGCGCGATGTGCTGCTTGCGGCACGCGTGAGGAAAGTCCGGGCTCCAGAGGGCGGGATGCCGGCTAACGGCCGGGCGGAGTGATCCGACGGAAAGCGCCGCAGAAAAGAAGACTCCCACCTGCGCTGCAAGGCGTAAAGGGAAAAGCTGAAACGGTGGTGTAAGAGACCACCAGCGTCGTGGCAACACGGCGGCTTGGCAAGCCCCATCCGGAGCAAGCGCGAATAGGAACGCAATGGGCCGGCCCGGTCCGCGTTCGGGTAGCGTGCGTGGAGCTGCACGGTAACGTGCAGACAAGATAAATGACCGTTCACGACAGAACCCGGCTTATAGGCCCACTCGGCACTTTGTTGACGCTGCGAACCCGTCAGCGCGACAATCTGCCTTTCAAGCCTTCGGGCATGACCATAAGGTCAATGCCCTCGTCTTTCAAGGCACCTTGCTCGCGCTGACGGGTTCTCGCTTTCGTTGACGGAATCATCGGCGGTTCCGTTCTTGGCATCTCGCTGTTTTTGCCTGGTCATCGGCAGCTTCATTTCTGTTGCAATCTCGTCTTTCAAGGCACCTTGCTCGCGCTGGCGGGTTCTCGCTGTTGGTGACGGCCTCATTGGCGTTTCCGCTCTTGTTGGCGAGGGCAACGGTGCTGTCTTTGCCGTATTATTGAGGCTGTTTGTTGCCGTGCTTTTTCTGTTGAGGGGCTTTGTTGGACAGCTATCTTACTCTGCAATCGAATATTGAGGCTTCTGGCGAGTTTGTGGATCGCAAGAGCCGGTTTATTGCCCAGCTGGTCCATATTGAATCCGAGGATGAGGCGAATGCCTTCATCGAGATGGTTCGCAAGCGTCATTACGACGCTCGACACAATGTTCCCGCGTGGATTTTGGTCGATGGACGCGAGCGTCAGAGTGATGACGGTGAGCCGAGCCGCACGAGCGGCATGCCGACGCTCGAGGTGTTGCGCGGCGCTGGGCTCAAAAATGTTTGCTGCGTGGTGACGCGCTATTTTGGCGGCACGCTGTTGGGGCCCGGTGGCTTGGTGCGCGCCTATACCGCGGCGACGCAGGCGGCGGTGGCAGCTGCTCAGGAGGCAGGGCAGGTCGTTGAGATGACGAGCGTCGTGCCTGTTGACGTGCACGTGGCCTATCCGCAGTATGAGCAGGTGCTTCGTTTGGCGCAGGATTCGGGTGCCAAGGTTTCGGATACCGATTACGCGGATGCCGTGACGATTCATTTGGTGTTTAAGGCGGGGGAGCAGGAGCCGTTTTGCGCTAAGATGCGCGAGCTTATGGCGGGGCGCGAGGAGATTGAGGTCGGCGCTCCCAAATTTGCCGAGTTCTAACGGCGACGGCCGGCGTGCTTTTGGATGAATCCTAAGCACGCCGGCCGTCGTTTTCTGTTGCCGCCGTTTACTCGGCGAGCTGCTTTAGCACATCGCAGGCGATCTCGATGGCGTCGTCGATGCAGCCGGGGCAGCTGCGGAGCGGACCATTGTCCGATCCGATGCCCTTGAGCGTGCCGCAGACGGTCGTCGTGTTTTTCGTTTTAAAACGCTTGGCGATTTCGCGCGACAGCTTGTAAGTCTGGCCCTTGGTCTTGGGGTTTTCCATGCCGTCGCTCATTACAAAGCCCATGATGGCCACGGCGCCCGAGATAGCGCCGCAGGTCTCGGTCATGCCGCCCATGCCGGCGCCAAAGCCCTCGGTGAGGATAAAGGCGGTCTGGGGGTCGAGCCCGACGGCGGGTGCGAGCGTGCAGGCGACGGCCTGTGCGCAGTTAAAGCCACGGGCGTGGTATTCGGCAGCCTGAGCCTGACAGGCGGTGATGTCGAGCTGGGCAGTATCGATTTGCTTCATCGTTGTCTCCTCGGTAACGGTGTACTCGCCTATGGTACCCTTGCCGATGCATTTGTTCATCGAAAGCCTCATGTATGCCTCATTTTTATCTATCGAATAAATGCCAAGATCTGCGATAAATGCCCCCGGTAGATTTGTCTCATAACCTACCTTGGGGATGGGTTGAGAGGGGTGCGGGGTAGCGGTATCGTGAACCGGATAAAAATGTAACCCAGGCAAGGGAGCTAGATATGAGCGAGCAGACCATCGGTACGACATGTGTTCAGGGCGGCTATCACCCGGGAGACGCGGAGCCGCGCCAGGTGCCCATCTACCAGTCCACCACGTGGAAGTATGACACGTCCGAGCATATGGGCAAGCTGTTTGACCTGGAGGAGTCTGGCTATTTCTACAGCCGTCTGCAGAACCCTACGTGCGATCTGGTTGCCGCCAAGATCTGCGAGATGGAGGGCGGCACCGCTGCGATGCTCACGAGCTCGGGCATGGCTGCGAACTTCCTCGCGATCTTTAACGTGGCCGGCGCCGGCGATCATGTGGTCGCAAGCTCGGCCATCTACGGCGGTACCTACAACCTGCTTGCCCATACCATGGGTCGTATGGGCGTTACCTGCACGTTCGTTGCGCCCGATTGCACCGATGAGGAGCTCGAGGCAGCCTTTGAGCCCAATACCAAGCTCGTCTTTGGCGAGACGATCGCCAACCCCGCCCTTGCCGTGCTCGATATTGAGCGCTTTGCCAAGGCCGCGCATGACCACGGCGTGCCGCTGATGGTCGACAACACCTTCCCGACGCCCGTGATGTGCCGTCCCTTTGAGTGGGGCGCCGATATCGTTACGCACTCCACCACCAAGTACATGGATGGACATGGGGCCTGCCTGGGCGGCGTGATCGTCGACCACGGCCAGTTTGACTGGATGGCCCATGCGGACAAGTTCCCGGGTCTCACCACGCCCGATGAGAGCTACCACGGCGTGACCTATGCCGAGAAGTTCGGTCGCGAGGGCGCCTTCATTACCAAGGCAACCGCTCAGCTCATGCGCGACCTCGGCCCCATGCAGAACCCGCAGGCGGCGTTTTTCCTGAACAGCTCGCTCGAGAGCCTGCATGTGCGCATGCCGCGTCATTGCGAGAACGGCCTGGCTGTTGCCAAGTTCCTGCAGAGCCATCCCAAGGTGCGCTTCGTGAGCTATCCGGGTCTGGAGGGCGACAAGTACTATGACCTAGCTCAAAAGTACATGCCCAACGGTACCTGCGGCGTTGTGAGCTTTGGCTTTAACGGTGGTCGCGCGGCGGCCGAGACCTTTATGAAGAGCCTCAAGCTCGCTCAGATCGCCACGCATGTGGCCGACGCCCGCACTTGCTGCCTGCATCCCGCTAACGCCACGCACCGCCAGATGAACGATGAGGAGCTTATCGCCTGTGGCATCTCCGCCGACATGGTGCGCCTGTCGTGCGGCCTCGAGGACACGGCCGATCTGATTGCCGACCTTGAGCAGGCGCTCGAGCAGTGCTAGGCTAGCGTTCGTGCAAGGCGCCGATGCCGGCAGAAAGCTTCGGCGACCTTTAGCTCCGATACCGTAGGCGGGGCCCCAATCGCGACTGTTTGCAGGCGATTGGGGCCCCGTTTTTGTGTTGCGCCACTCGAAAGGATGGATATGGAGAAAACCGCAGAGCAACTGCGCCGCGAACACATCGCTCTTGAGGGAGACACCCATGTCAAGAACAAATGGGCGATTCTGTTTACGGTGCTCATCATGACGTTTATGGTGTGTCTGGATTCGACCGTCGTGACCGTGGCGCTGCCCGTGATGCAAAAGGAGCTGGGCGTGGGCCTCGATCGCATTCAGCTGGTAAGCTCGGTTTATCTGCTTGCGGCTTGTGCGGCGATGCGGCTTTGTGGTGCGATGCGGCTTGTGGGGCGGGCGGGGGTCGGTCCGTGGTAGACTATCGAGCAACGTTTATTAATCGCGCGGTATCGTTGCCGTGAGAAGGGGTTGCGCCATGCAGGAGCTTGAGGACCGTATTCGCCATGACGGCATCGTAAAGGCCGGTAATGTCCTTAAGGTTGATGCTTTCCTCAACCACCAGTGCGACGTTGAACTGTTTGACCACATGGGCGCCGAGTGGGCCCGTCTGTTCGAGGATGTCGAGATTAACAAGATCCTTACGATCGAGGCTTCGGGCATTGGCATGGCTTGCATTGCAGCCCAGCATTTTGGCGGCGTGCCGGTGGTCTTTGCCAAGAAGGCGCAGTCCATCAACCTCGACGGCGAGCAGTATGCCACGACCATCTACTCCTTTACCAAGCAGAGGGAGTACCCGGTCATCGTTGGCAAGCGCTTCCTGTCCGAGAGCGACAAGGTCCTGATTATCGACGACTTCCTGGCCAACGGATGCGCGCTCGAGGGTCTTATCAAGATCTGCGAGGCCGCAGGCGCCGAGGTGTCCGGCATTGGCATTGCAGTGGAGAAGGGCTTCCAGGGCGGTGGCGATAAGCTCCGCGAGCGCGGCTTCCGTGTTGAGAGCCTGGCCCGTATCGCCGATATGGACTGTGAGAACGGCGAGATCACCTTCGCCTAAGCGCGCAACACAAGCGATTGGTATGCGATGTGACAAAGGGACTGTCCCTTTGTCACATTTTTTGTATGAGGGGAGGTGTTGATATGGATGAGAACAAGATGGGATGGCGTGAGTATGCGCGCTATGTCGAGATGTCGGTCGAGGAGCTGGCGCGCGATTGCGAGGTGCAGGTGTTTCGCGCGATGGGTCCGGGCGGGCAAGGCGTGAACACGACGGACTCGGCGGTGCGCATGAAACATATCCCTACGGGGATTACCGTGACGGCGCGCGAGAGTCGCAGCCAGTTCCAAAATCGTAGCTGCTGTTTGCGTAAGCTACGCGCTGAGCTTGAGCGTCGCGGGCGTCCACCGCGTCGACGCGTAAAGACCAAGGTGCCTCAGCGCTCTCGCCAGCGCAGACTTAATGACAAGCACTTCAACGCCATTAAAAAGGCCAACCGCCGCAAGCCGGGCGGGGAGGAGTGATCTTCTCGATAAGTTGCGGTGAAATAGGGGTGGTTAGCGGGTTGGACGCCAGACTTGGAGGGCGCCGGGTAGGATGTCGACTTCGATGCGCGAGGCGATAACAGGTTCGCCGTCGGCCTGGATGGGGTAGTCGGGCTCCTCAAAGGTAAGCACGGCATGGCGGCAGCGGCGCATGCAAACCGGCGGCAACTTGGTATGGTGGCCGTCCTTGGCCGAAAGGAACATGGGAAGCGCGACCGCGCGCGGAACGGGGCCGTAGGCGTAGCAAACGTCGAGCATGCCGTCGCACGGGTCGGCGTCGGGACAGATGCGATAGCCCGAGCCATACGTGGGGCCCAGCTGAATCGCCATGATGATCGCCCTCACGCGCTCGGCGGGCGCGCCGTCAAAGCTGACTGTCATGGGGTAGTTGCGATAGCGCAGGCCAAACTGTTCAAGTCCCGAGAGGGTGTAGAGCGGAGCGCCGGTGAGGCCCGTCTTTTTGCGCAGCTCGGTGGTGCCCAGGCCGATGGCGGCGTCAATACCGACGGAGAGCGTCTGGTCGTAGTACTCAACGGAAGCCTCGCCGCTACCGCTTGCGGGGTTCCATGAGCGAATGCGACCGATGTCCTGACGCTGCAGCTCGCAGGTGAGCAGCGCGCCAAAATCCTTGCCGGAGAAATCTTCTATACCGAGCGTTTGGGCAAAATCGTTGCCGGAACCCACGGGTAGGATGGCAAGAGCGGGGCGGGGGTCCTCCTTTTGTGCCATAAGTCCGTTGACGACCTCGTGGATCACGCCGTCGCCGCCAAGGGCGATAACGGTGCGATAGCCCTGAGCCTGTGCGGCCAGCTCCTTGGCGTGCCCCATACGCTCGGTCAATACCAGGTCAAACTGGGATGCGCGTGCAGTCATGTCCAAAAAGCGTTGCAGGCGCTCGGCAACTTCGCGCGCCGCACCCGACTGGGCGGCTGGGTTGGCGATGATGAGCGTGCGACCAAAATCAGTTGCGTGCATGGGGCGACTCCCGGCGTGTGACATGGCAGTGCGGTCGCGCTCAGGTCGAATTGCCCCTGATTGTGGCTGCACGGCGATTATTACATCTACTCTATCAGGTCGTTGTGGCGCTCGATAGCATCCGCTACCGTACCGCCCTCATCCACAATAAGCGAGCGGCGCTTGGGAGAGATGATGCGCTGGGCAGGGTACACGCCGCGGTGTCCGCCGGCGAGATAGCTGATAAAGGCCACGATGACAAAGAACCCGGCGGCCGTGCCGTGGAACAGGTCGATGGCCATCATGCAGGTGGTGATGGGCACGTTGAGGCCGGCGCAGAACACGCCGAGCATGCCGAGAGCCGCCAGAAAACTGGGGTCGAGCCCGGTAAGGCAACCGATCCAGCCACCGAGTGCCGCGCCGATGCCAAACAGGGGCGTGACCTCGCCGCCTTGGAAGCCTGCGCCCAGGGTAAGCGCTGTGACGACCAACTTGATGGCTGCGTCCGTCAGGGTGGTGTTGCCGGCAAATCCGGCGCCGGAAAGCCACGTGGAAAGGCCGGCGTAGTCCCAGGCGTCGAGGAGGGCATAGGCGGCCAAAACCACGAGTGCGCCTATGAGTGCGCGAACGAGGTAATTGGTGATAAAGCGACCGTACAGGCTCTTGACGGTTCGAACCGACCAGGCAAAGAGGCGTGCCGTCAGACCGAAGATGATGGCGCTGATAACAACGATGACAACCGTTTTGGGCGTCATGGTGGGAACGCTGGCGATGACATTCGCCTCGTACTCGGTACCCAGGGCGAGTGATGTAAAGTAGCCGGTAAACGAGGCTACCAGGCAGTAGATGCCCGCGGTGTAGTCGATCTTGCCGATAAAGCACATCTCCATGCCAAAGAAAGCCCCGGCAAGGGGCGAGCCGAATACGGCACCAAAGGCCGACGAGATGCCGGCGAGCATGAGGTCGTGGTGGTCATGCTTTTCGAGGTGGGCGAGGCTCGAGATGTTGCTGGCGATGGTGCCGCCGATCTGCACCGCGGCTCCCTCGCGACCGGCCGATCCGCCCGTTAGGTGCGTGAGCGTGGAGCAGACGAAGGTGAGGACGGCCATGCGCATATGGATGAGGCGTGTACCCAGGGCGGAGTCAATGACCAGATTGTTGCCGCGTTTGGCGGCAAGACCGTGGTTTTTGTAGACCCACGCGGTGGCAACGCCCACAACGGGAAGCAAGGCGTAGACCCACGCATGGTGCTCGCGATAGTCGGTCGCGATATTCAACGAGGCCAAAAACGCCCAAGCGGCAACGCCCATGGCGAGCGAGACGATGACGACGAGTACGAGCAGCTTGGCGCTCGCGAGTAGGTTGCGGGCGTTGCGGCGCGTGTCGGCAGCCAAGAGATGCTCGGAGCGGGTGAGCTGTTGCCTGCCTGCCATGATGACGTCGTTCAGGGAGAAAAAGCCGCCGTCGTCGAGCGGCTGGGAATGATCCTGCGCCTCGTTTGCGCTTTCGGGTTTGTCGTTATGAGCCATACGTTCCTCTTTTAGGTTGCAACGCAAGCATTATAAAACGCGGTAAACGCGACAAGCCGGTGGGTTGGTTACCATTCTGTTTCGCTGCCTGCAACCGACAGGTGTATTTGCGGGTGCAGGTCGAGTCGCGGTCGGGCATCGGGGATTATACTGAGACAAGCATAAAGAATTGGCGCCCCTGTTGTGCGCCGTGGCATTAAGAGGTGCATATGGCTGAGAAACTCATTCCGCTGGAGGATGCGCAGTCGATTGTCCTGTCGCACGTTGCTCCGATGGATCTCATCGAGATTCCCGTGTGGCAGGCCACCGGTCTTCCCTTGGCCGAGGACGCGGTGGCCGATATCGACATCTCGCCGTTTGCCAACAGCGCTATGGACGGATATGCCGTGAGCTCGGCGGACTTGGCGCAGGCATCTGGCGAGGCGCCGGTGACGCTCGACGTTATCGGACACGAGGCCGCGGGCCATGTGTTTGAGGGCACAATCGGCGCGGGCGAGACGGTCCGCATCATGACGGGCGCGCCGGTACCCGAAGGTGCCGATGCCGTGGTGAAGTACGAGATCGTCGATGTGGTCGACGGTGACGGAAACGAGGGCTCGCACGTTCGCTTTTCGGCGCCTGCCAAGGTAGGGGAGAACGTTCGCTCTGCCGCCGAGGAGGCCCATGCCGGTGACGTCGTGATGCGTGCTGGAGAGGTTGTGGCCCCGGCGGGCGCGGGTCTGCTGGCAAGCGCCGGGTATGCAAGCGTGAAGGTGCACGCCGCGCCGCGTGTGGGCATTATCTCGCTGGGGACGGAACTGGTCGCACCGAGTAAGGTGCCGGCGCGCGGTCAGATTCGCGATTCCAACTCCTCGGCGCTGATGGCCGAGGCACTCGATGCCGGCGCCGAGCCCGTGTTCTACGGCATTGCGCCCGATGATGAGCGGGCGATTGCCGAGTTGGTGCATCGTGCCGTGCAGGAGTGCGATTTTGTCATTACGAGTGGTGGCGCCTCGGCGGGCGATTACGATTTCGTGACGGCGCTCGTCCGGCGCGAGGGCGAGGTGCTGTTTGACCGCATCTCGATGCGTCCGGGCAAGGCCATTACGTTTGGCTTGCTCGCAGGTAAGCCCTACCTGGGACTTTCGGGCAATCCGGCCGCGGCGTATGTAGGCTTTGAGATGCTTGCCCGTCCGGCGATTCGCAAGATGCGCGGCTTTGCCGAGGGCGTGCGTCCCGTGCAGCGGGCGACGCTCACGCACGGCGTGAAAAAGCGACAGGATCGTCGCTTCTTCGATCGCGCTACGGTTTTGCGTGACCCCGAGACCGGTGAGTTGTTGGTGACCGAGGCCAAGACGCAGAATTCGGCGCTGCTCGGAACGATGCAGCGGGCCAACTGCCTGCTGCGTATTGACGAAGGCCCGTGTGACCTCAAGGCGGGCGACGTCGTTGATGTCGTGCGTGTCGACTTGCCTGAGGGCGCGGTGCTATAGGAGGAATGCTATGGAGCTGAAGATATCGATTGTGACGTGCTCGGATACGCGCGATCTTGCCCAGGACGAGGCGGGTGCTGCGCTCGAGGAACTCATCGCGGCGCAGGGCTGGACGGTCGCCTCGCATGTGGTCGTGCGCGACGATGTCAGCGAGATCGGTGATGCCATTGTGGAAGCGGCCGATGAGTGCCACGCCAATGTCGTGCTCACCTGCGGCGGCACGGGCCTTTCGATGCGCGACGTGACGCCCGAGGCGACGCGTGCCGTCTGCGACCGCGATGTACCGGGTATTGCAGAGGCAATCCGTGCGTACTCCATGACCAAGACGCGCCGCGCTATGCTTTCGCGCGCCGTGTGCATGCAGCGTGGGCATACGCTTGTCATCAACTTTCCGGGATCAACGAAAGCGGCCCGTGAAAGCTGGGAGGCTGTGAGCGACCAGCTGGAGCACGCAGCTCAAATGACGGCGGGCGGCGGGCACGCCAAATAAGCGCATTACCTGCGGCGGAGTGACCTTACGGGCTGCTCCGCCTTTTTTATGCAGCGACAGTGCGGGCTGTCTCGTGGTTATCGGTAAAGGAAAATTATTAGACGAGAAATATTTATCACAAACACTATTCGCGCAAAAGTATAATCTAGTAACAGAATAAAGCTTGCGGCGGGGTGCCCGGGCGTAGCGTTCGAAAGGGTTGAACATGTTCGATATGGTTTCTCGCCGCGGGTTCGTTTCACTTTCCGCTGTCGCCGCTGCCGGCCTTGGCCTTGCCGGCTGTTCCGGCAGCAAGACGTCTGGGCCGACTGGCTCCGATGCCGGTTCTGCTAAGGCATCTTCCAAGAAGGCTGTCGAGCTGCAAGTCTTTGCTGCCAACTCGCTCGAGAAGGCCCTGCCCGAGGTTCAGGTGCTCTACACAGAGCAGGCCGGCACCACGTTTGCCGACACGCAGTTTAAGGCGTCTGGCGACCTTGTCGAGCAGATGCGCGCCGGTGCCGCCGTCGACGTGCTCATCACGGCCTCCAAGGGCACCATGGACGACGCCGAGGCCGCCGAGCTCGTCGACGCCGACACGCGTGAGGACATGTTCGTCAACGACCTCGTGGTCATTCGTGCCGAGGGCTCCGACACCAAGGTCGAGGCCATCGCCGACGTCGCGAACCTGGACGGCAAGATCGCCATCGGCGATGCCAAGACCGTTCCGGCCGGCAAGTACGCCAACCAGGCGCTGGCTTCTGTGGGCCTTTATACCGGCACCGAGGGCGACGACGGCGAGTATGCGCCCGAGATCGCCGACAAGGTGGCCCTGGCCGACAAAGTTGGTACCGCCGCCGCCTATGTGTCCACGGGCGACTGCGTGGCTGGCTTTGTCTACAGCTCCGATATCTTCCGCTACGACGGCATCGAGGAGGCCTTCGTGTGCCCCAAGGATTCGCACAAGCCCATCGTGTATCCGGGCGCCGTTGCCGAGAGCTCCGAGCACGCCGACGAGGCCAAGGCGTTCATCGACTTCTGTCTGACCAACAAGAAGGCTCAGAAGATTTGGGCTAAGTACGGCTTTGAGCTTTCCGAGTAGCGCGGCTTGGCGCGATAATTCCATCGTTTTGTGTTTCACTCCGTCCTTGTATTCGCTTGGAGCTTTTTGTGCTTAATAGATTCCGCATGCTTGTCGCCTGTGCTTTGACCTTCGCGCTTTGCTGGGTGCCGGGATTTGCGTTTGCTGGGGACGCTGAGGACGGGGCCCAGGTTGCTGCGACCGCTCATGGGCTTTCCTATGGGATCGAGGGTTTTGAGCGGCTGGCCAAGGGGACCGCTCGTGCCATGGAGGGCCAGCCTGAGGGCTACCGGTTTCCCGTTGACGAGGACGTGGACCTTGTAGTGGTGCCTGCTGCCGATCGTGTTGTGGTGTGGATGTCGCCCAAGGCGGTCGAGAAGTATGGATTGGATCCGCAGGACAACGAGTGCGTATCGGGTCTCAAGGCCCTCGTCTGTGAGCTCGACAGCGCAAACTGCATGGGAGGTGCGCAGCTAGAGGACGTGGATCTTCCTTGGTATGTTACGGCGGAAACAACGTTTGAATCCGGCGGGTATACCTATGGCTTTGACGAGCGCGGTGCGGATGGGGACCGCTATGTGGTGATTGCATCAGCCTCGGGTGATGCCAAGGGCGGCGCGCGTTGGCTTGATAGCGCTCAAATGGTAGAAGCGTCGTCTGTCGTGTTGCGGGATGAGCGGGGGCCCTTGACCTCTCTGGCCTCCTTTTTGGGCGACATCGACTATCGCCCGTTTTGGGTGTCCATAAAAACGAGCGGCCTTGCCCTGCTGATCTCCTTTGCGCTGGGGCTGTTCGCCGCGTGGAAGACTATGGGTACCTCGAGTCGCATCAAGGGCCTGCTCGATTCGGTTTTTACGATTCCTATGGTGCTGCCGCCCACGGTCTGCGGCTTTCTGCTCCTCATGCTGTTTGGCCGCTCGACCGGGGTGGGCCAGTGGCTTATCGCGCACGGCATCTCGATCGTCTTTACGTGGCCGGCGGCGGTGATATCTGCCGTGGTGGTGTCGTTTCCCCTGGTCTACCGTACGGCACTCGGTGCCTTCGAGAGCCTCGACACGCAGATGCTCGACGCCGCGCGAACCTTGGGATGGTCCGAACGTCGCATCTTTGCCAAGCTCATGATGCCGCTTGGCTGGCCCTCCATCGCCGCCGGTACGGTCCTCGCCTTTGCCCGCGCAATGGGCGAGTTTGGCTGCACCCTGTTCTTTGCGGGCAACTACGCCGGTATTACGCAGACCATTCCCATCGCCATTTACTTTGAATGGATGGGCGGCAACACGTCGGTGGCCCTCTTTTGGGTCGTGGTCGTAATCATGTTCAGTTTCCTGGTCATTCTGTTTATCAACATGTACACCGCGCATTCGCAAAAGTATCGCGAGCGCGGCCTTTCCCGTGCGGAGCGCAAGCAGGCCAAAGATCTCGCCGGACGGGGCGATTCGCTCGACCCGGCGGGCGGCGATGCCTTGCGTATCGATCGCGAGGCGCTGGCCGAGCTCATGCGCGATGATGCCGCTTTGCAGGGAGGTCGATAGGCCATGTCGCTCGTTCTGGATATCAAAAAGCGCTATCCCGGGTTTACGCTCGACATGCAGCTTGAGGCCGGCGAGGAGCGCGTGGCGCTGCTGGGCGCCTCGGGTTGCGGCAAGAGCTGTACGTTGCGCTGCATTGCCGGCGTGGAGACGCCCGACGAGGGCAAGATCGTCGTCAACGGCGTGACCTTTTTTGACTCGGCGGCGGGCATCAACCTGTCGCCCCAGGAGCGCAAATGCGCCCTGCTGTTCCAAAACTATCAGCTGTTTCCCAACATGACGGTGGCCGATAACGTATGTGCTGGTGTAAAGGACGCGGGCGACGCCGCGGCGCGCAAAAGGTTGGCGGAGCGCTATCTGGGCATTTTCGGCCTGGCCGATTTTGCCGACCGCTATCCCGCGCGCCTTTCGGGCGGACAGCAGCAACGCGTGGCGCTCGCCCGCATGGTGGCGGCGCATCCGGGCATCTTTATGTTCGACGAGCCCATGAGCGCGCTCGATTCCTATCTTAAGAGCGCCCTCGAGCAGAACATGCTCGACCTGTTCGATGTGTGCAACCGCACCGTGCTCTACGTGAGCCACGACATCGACGAAGCGTGCCGCCTCTGCCAGTGCATCTGCGTGATGCATAACGGGCGCGTCGAGGAGATCGGTTCTGTCGAGGACGTGGTTCGCCGTCCGCAGACGCTGGCGGCGCTGCGCCTGACGGGCTGCAAGAACACAAGCCGCGCACGAAAGATCGGGCCCGAGGAAGTTGAGGCGCTCGACTGGGGCATGACCTTTAACGTGGGTCGCGAGGTTCCCGATAATGTGGTGTACCTGGGCATTCGCGCAAGTTACTTCCATGTTGACAACCGTGCCGAGCGGGGTCGCAACAGCTACGACCTGCATGTGGCCCGCGTGAGCGATTCGCGCTTTGAGCGGCTGGTGCTGCTGGACGTACCGCGCGTCGATGCGCCCACGCGCCTGCAGTGGAAGGTCAACAAGGTGGGCGTGCCTGTCGACGGGCTGCCGCAAGCGGGCGAGACGCTGCGCATGCATTTTGATGCCAGTAGGATCCATTTGGTCTGTCGATAGCGCCGGGTAATGCCGTCGGGGATATAAGCCTCGGCGGCTTTGCCTTGCCGTTCGCCGAATAAGGGATGACAAACTCTTATCAATCAAGATAATTATTTATTAAACGACGGCACACGATGCTGTCGTACGAATGTCAACGGTGTTCGCATGGTCGATGACCGTTGATATAGTTGACCTCAACTGGTTAAGGAGGGTGCGCACATGCCGCAGACGACATATATTCGCCGCGTTGCCGCGCGTGCCCTATATATGGCTCGGAGCCGCATATGAGCAGGTATGTTCACGGCTCCGGGAGAGACGACGCACAACTAAATAATCAGCTGCAAAGCAGGTTCCCCAAAATTCCGGGTTTGAGCACGGCCGGGCAATCGCCGTCCGTCGTGCATCGATACCGCTGTTATCCGTTTTTGGTTCGAGAGGGGAACCGTTATGGCTGAAGAATTCGATTTCCATCCGATGTGGGAGAGCCTCGGCATGAATCTTGCCGACCACGACATGCTGCTGGGCGCCGTGGGCCAGATGTACGGCGACATGTTCCTGACGCAGAACAACCGTCCCAAGTCCACGTCCTACCTGGACTTTGTCGCCACCAACATCCACAGCGGCCGCATTAAGGAGATGCTCGACAAGAAGGAGGCCGGCGAGGCCACCAAGATCGTCGGTTCGTTCTGCGTCTACGTGCCCGAGGAGATCGTACTTGCCTGCGACGGTATCCCCGTGGGTCTGTGCTCTGGTGCCGATTGGGCAACCGATAAGGTCGAGGAGCACCTGCCCCGCAACACCTGTCCGCTTATCAAGAGCTTTGCCGGCTTTAAGCTGGGCGAGGTCTGCCCCTATATTGAGTCGAGCGACCTGGTGGTGGGCGAGAACACCTGCGATGGCAAGAAGAAGGCCTACGAGTTTTTTGCCACGCAAAAGAACATGTACGTCATGGATATTCCCAACGTACACAACGAGTCGACGCTCGTGACCTGGAAGGCCGAGGTCAAGAAGCTCGCCGCCAAGATTGAGGAAGAGTGCGGCGTCAAGATTACGCCCGAGCGTCTGAAGGCCGCCATCCACGCCGTCAATGAGAAGCGTCGCGCCCTGCAGCGCCTCGCCGCCACACGCGCTGCCGACCCGGCGCCCATCAGCGGTCTCGACAGCCTGCTAACCGTCCAGGCCGCCTTTATGGACGACACGCCGCGTCTGACCGGAGCCATTAACGATATGGCGGATGAGTGCGAGCAGCGTGTCGAGGCCGGCGAGGGCGTGGCGCCCAAGGGGACCAAGCGCATCCTGTACACCGGTACGCCCATGGCCGTGCCCAACTGGAAGCTGTTCAACCTCATCGAGAAGGCCGGCGGCGTCGTGGTGGGCGAGGAGTCCTGCACGGGTTCGCGCTATTACAAGGACTTGGTCGACGAGTCCGGTGAGACGGTCGACGAGATGCTCGACGCCATCGCCGAGCGCTACTTTAAGATCAACTGTGCTGTCTTTACGCCCAACGACCAGCGTATGAAGGACATTGTCCAGATGGCCAAGGACCTGCATGCCGACGGTATCGTCGACGTGGCCCTGCAGTTCTGCACGCTCTACGAGATGGAGTCGTTTGCCGTGGAGAAGGCCGCCGAGGAGGCCGGCATTCCGTTTATGCACATCACGACCGACTACGCCGGCGAGGATGCAGGCCAACTGCAAACCAGGATTGAGGCTTTCTTGGAAACCATTTAGGGCTATCCGTCTCGGCGGTTTCCCCAGGCACCCGATCTTGCCGTTCAAACCGTCGCTTGCTACCAAAGTATGCGGCGCTCCTCTTTCACGGCAACCTCGGGCACCTGGGAAAGCCGTTTCCTTGGTTGGTAAAAAGTTTAGGAGTTATATGTCGGAAAAAATTGAGCAGCCGTTGCCGTCCACGTTTGAGGAGTTCAACGAGCAGCGCAAGGCGGCGTTTATTCGCGTCAAGGATTATAAGCAGGCGGGTAATCGCCTGGTCGGCTTTTTGTGCAGCTATACGCCGCTCGAGATTATCGATGCCGCGGGGGCTGCAAGCGTGGCTCTGTGCGGTACGTCCGACGAGGTGATTCCCGAGGCCGAGAAGGTGCTGCCGGCAAATCTATGTCCGCTCATCAAGTCGACGTACGGCTTTGCCTACTCGCAAAAGTGCCCGTTTACGTACTTTAGCGACATGATCATCGGCGAGACCACCTGCGACGGCAAGAAGAAGATGTACGAGCTGCTGGGGGAGCTCAAGCGCACGCACATTCTGCATCTTCCTCAGGGTCGCGACCGCGCCTACGAGCGTGAAGGCTGGTACGAGGAGTGCCGCCTGCTCAAGGAGGAGCTCGAGGGCTTCTACGGCATCACGATTACCGACGATGACCTGCGCGCTGCCGTCCGTCGTCGCAACCGCTTGCGTGCGGCCCAGCTCGACATGTTTGCGCTGCAGGCCAATCAGCCGGCGGCCATGAGCGGCGTCGACCTGATGAGCACCATGTTTGCCGGTACGTTCAGCTTTGATATCGAGGCCTATACGCAGCAGCTAGAGCAAAAGGTTGCCAAGCTGCGCGAGGCCTACAACGCGGGCGAGCGTCCGGTTGCGGCGGATGCCAAGCGCATTCTGATCACCGGCTGCCCGGTGGGCGGCGTGATCAACAAGATCGGTCGCACCATCGAGTCCAACGGCGGCGTGGTCGTGTGCATGGACGACTGCTCGGGTGAGCGCACGGCGGCCATGATGATCGACCCGGATGCACCCGACATTCTGCGCGCCATCGCCGACCGCTACCTGGACATCAACTGCTCGGTCATGACGCCCAACGACGGTCGTATGCAGAACACGCTGGCCATGTGCGAGAAGTACCACGTCGATGGCGTAGTGGAGAACGTGCTGCAGGCTTGTCACACCTTTAACGTGGAGAGTGCACGCATGCAGGAGGCCGTTGAGGGCGCAGGCATTCCGTATATGAAGATTGAGACCGATTACAGCAATGGCGACATGGGCCAGATTGAGACGCGCATCGCCGCCTTCATCGAAACCCTCTAGTTTCCTCAGGCACCGGATCTTGCCCCTCAAACCGTCGCTTGCGTACCCAAAGTACGCTGCGCTCCTCTTTCGGGGCAATCTCCGGCACCTGAGAAACCTAGAGCTAAGGCGCCTGAACGCGCCGCTACCTTTGATGTTTAGATTGGGAGAGAGCCATGATAGGGATCGGGATCGATATTGGGTCTACGGCGGCTAAGGCCGCTGTGGTCGATGGGGAGGGTTTGGTGGCGTGGACGTGCGTGCAGCCAACCGGGTTCTCGTCGGTCGATGCGGCCGAGCGTCTGCGTGGCGAGCTTGCCGCGGCTGGCTATGACGTGGCTGCCGATGATGTGCGCGTGGTCGCGACCGGATATGGTCGTGTCGCCGTGCCCTATGCACACAAGGTTGTGACCGAGATTACCTGCCACGGTACCGGTGCCGTGCGTCTGTTTGGCGACCATGGCACGGTGATTGACGTGGGCGGCCAGGATACCAAGGTCATTACGATCAAGGGCGGCCGCGTGGCAAAGTTCGCCATGAACGACAAGTGCGCCGCCGGTACGGGGCGCTTTTTGGAGATCATGGCCGACCGCCTGGGCATTACCCAGCAGCAGATGGCCGACCTGGCGCGTTCCGGCGAGCCCACCAAGATCAGCAGCATGTGCACGGTGTTTGCCGAGAGCGAGGTCATTAGTCTGATCGGCCGCGGCGAGCCGCGCGAGAACATTGCCCGCGGTGTGATCGAGAGCGTCGTGTCGCGTGTGGCGACCATGGCCTCGCAAGCCGCGGGCGCCCCGTACTATCTGACCGGTGGTCTGTGCGAAAACGCCTATGTCGTCGAGCGTCTTGGCGCATTGGTGGGCTCGCCGGTCACCACCTCGCCCCAGGCCCGCTTTGCCGGTGCCATCGGTGCGGCCATTCGCGCCCAGGCGCTCGCGTAGGGGGCCGGTGCGATAAATTGTCCGCTCTCGGCGCCGCCATGCGTATACTGGGAGGAACTGATTGACCGATGAGAGGAGGAATCGATGGCTGACGATCTCATGAAGCTCACGCAGATGACTGCCGCGAGCGGTTGAGCCGCTAAGTTGGCTCCTGGAGCCCTCGCCCAGGTCCTGGGCGACTTACCCAATGTACATAACGACAACCTGCTCGTGGGGTTCGATACCTCCGACGATGCGAGCGTCTTCCGCGTTGGCGATAACTTGGGCCTCGTGCAGTCCATCGACTTCTTCCCACCGATGGTCGACGACCCGTTCCTGTTTGGCCAGATCGCCGCGGCAAACTCGCTGTCGGACATATACGCCATGGGTGGGCGGCCGAGCCATGCCATGAACCTGCTTTGCATACCCAGTTGCCTGGGCGTTGAGGTTGCCGGCCAGATTCTGGCGGGCGGCGCCGACAAGTGCGTCGAGGCCTGCTGTGCCATCGCGGGCGGCCACACCATCAACGACGACGAGCCCAAGTACGGCCTGTCCGTGAGTGGCTTTGTCGCGCTTGACCGTATGCTCGCCAACAGCGGCGCACGCGTAGGCGATGTTCTGCTGCTGACCAAGGCGATCGGCTCGGGCATCATCACTACGGCCATTAAGGGCGAGCTCATCGAACAGGACGAGGCCGCAGCCATGTTTGACTCGATGCGGACCCTCAACGAGGCTCCGATTCGTCTGGCCGAGGACCTCGAGCTTCATGGCTGCACCGACATCACGGGCTTTGGCCTGATCGGACATGCGTGCGAGATGGCCGAGAGCTCGGGCGTGCAGATTGAGCTTGTGTCGGGGGCGGTGCCGCTCTTTGACCAGGTGCTCGACATGGCACGTCTGGGCATTATCCCTGCCGGCGCCTACCGCAACCAGGACTTCTTTGGCTCGCGCGTGGCGGTCGACGATGGTCTGGAGCCGGGGATGCTGGATGCGCTGTACGATCCGCAGACCTCGGGAGGCCTGCTTATCGCGGCACCTGCTGCCGATGTGGATGAGCTTGCGCGCCGTCTGCATGCCGAAGGACGTATCGCCTCCGTCGTCGGCCTCGTGTGCGAGCCGGTGCCGGGCGGTTCTGCCGTCCACGTTGTCCGCTAGCCCGCACGTTTATGTAACTGTTTACCGTTCTCTAGAACGGTTCTTTCGAAAGGAAATGCTATGTCTACCAAGATTGAAGTCAATGCCATGGGCGATGCCTGCCCGCTGCCCGTCGTCAAGACGCTTAAGGCGCTCAAGCAGCTCGATGGCGAGGGCGTTGTCGTGACCTCGGTCGATAACGAGACCGCCGTCAAGAACATCTCCAAGATGGCGCAGGAGAAGGGCTGCACGGCCTCGGTCGAGAAGGTTTCTGACGCCGAGTGGCACGTGACCGTGGCGACCGCCAGTGCCGTGGCCGTTGCGGACCCCGAGCAGGACGGTGCTGCCTTCTGTGATGCCAGCGCCGGCAAGGGCAAGCTCGTCATTTCCGTCTACACCGACTGCATGGGCCGCGGCGACGACGAGTTGGGCCACAAGCTCATGAAGGCGTTCATCTTTGCCGTGACTCAGCAGGAGGAGCTGCCCGCGACCATGCTGTTCTACAACGGCGGCGCTAAACTTACCGTCGAGGGCTCGCCGGTGCTCGATGACCTGAAGGGTCTGGCCGAGCATGGCGTCGAGATTCTCACCTGCGGTACCTGCCTGGACCACTTTGGCATTAAAGACCAGCTTGCGGTGGGCGAGGTCACCAACATGTACGTGATCGTGGAGAAGATGGAGCAGGCCGTGCGCGTCGTGCGCCCGTAGCGTATTGGTTGGAGTTGCCATGAGGGAGAAGCGCCCGGCGCTTGTCATCACGTTTCCCACCACGGCGGCCGCCATGGGCTGCGAGACCCTATGCATCGAGCGCGGCCTTCCCGGGCGCACGATTCCCGTGCCCGGGGAGGTCGCTGCCGGCTGCGGCTTGGCGTGGAAGGCGTTGCCTGCCGATGAGGAGCTGCTGCGCGCCGAGCTTGCCGCAGCTGGTGTTCCCACCGAGGGCTTTACGGTGATTGACATGTGGGAGGTCGTGCGATGATCTATCTGGATAACGCGGCGACGACCATGCATAAGCCGCAGACGGTCATCGATGCCGTGACGCAGGCGATGTGCTCGCTCGGCAATGCCGGGCGCGGCGCCACGTCGGGTGCTCTCGATGCGGCTCGTACGATTCACGGTTGCCGTGCTAAGCTCGCGCGCCTTTTGGGTTGCCCGAGAGCGGACCATGTGTGCTTTACGCCCAACTCCACGGCTGCGCTCAACACCGCCATCTGTGGCGTGGTGCGCCCCGGCGACCGTGTGGTTGCGACGGTGCTCGAGCACAACTCGGTGCTGCGTCCGCTCAACCGCCTGGCGGCGGAACAGGGTGTGGCGGTTGAGCATGCGGGCTGCGACGCGAACGGCGTGCTCGACTACGACGAGCTCGAGCGGTTGGTCACGCCGGACACGCGCGCTGTGGTGGTGACGCACGCCTCCAACGTAACCGGCAACGCAGTCGACATTGCGCGCGTGGCGGCTATGGCCCATGCGGCAGGTGCGCTGGTGATCGTCGATGCCTCGCAGTCTGCCGGCACGGCGCATATCGATATGCACGCCATGGGGCTCGACGTGGTGTGTTTTACCGGCCACAAGGGGCTTATGGGTCCGCAGGGGACCGGCGGCCTAGCCGTGGCGGAAGGCATTGACGTGGCACCGTGGGCCATGGGCGGCACCGGTGTACACAGCTTCGATGCGCTGCAGCCGCTTGAGTGGCCCACGCGCCTTGAGGCGGGCACGCTCAACGGTCACGGTATCGCGGGCCTTTCTGCCAGCCTCGACTTTATCGAGGCCCAGGGCGGGATCGAGGCGATTGCGGCGCATGAGCGCTCGCTTGCAGAGCGCTTCCTTGCCGGCGTGCGCGAGATTCCGGGGATTAAGCTCTACGGTGCCTTTGACCAGCCCGTGCGCTCGGCGATCGTCTCACTCAACGTGGGCGATATCGACTCTGCCCAGATTTCGGACGCGCTCATGCAGGGGTGGGGGATTGCGACGCGCCCCGGCGCCCATTGTGCCCCGCTCATGCACCGCGCGCTCGGGACCGAGCGTCAGGGTGTCGTTCGTTTCTCGTTTGGGTATTTCAACACGGACGGGGAAGTCGACACCGCGATTGACGCGCTCCGCGATTTAGCCTGCTAGAGCGTATATACTTGCGGGACGGGTCTTTTGCCCGTCCCGTTTTTGTTTCGACCCGAAAGGTGGTCCCATGGCCTCATCCGCCCCGCGCGGCCTGCGCTCCGACCATGTCGTTACCGTCGGCATCGCCCTGTTCTCGATGCTCTTTGGCGCCGGCAACCTCATCATTCCGCCGCTGCTGGCGCTGCAGGCAGGCTCTGCCACGCCGCTCGCCATGCTCGGCTTTCTCATCGCCGCCATCGGTCTGCCCGTCATGGGCTTTATCGCCGTGGCGCTTGCCGGAACGGCGCGCGAGCTGGCCGGGCGTGTGCATCCTAAATTTGGAGAATTCTTCGTTGCGGCGGTGTATCTAGCCATCGGCCCGTGCCTGGCTATTCCGCGCACGAGCTCCACGGCCTTCGAGATGCTGGTACCGCTGCTGCCCGAGGGCGTCTCGCTCGGCACGGCTCGCCTGGTGTTTGCCGTTGGCTTCTTTGTCGTCGCGTTTGCGCTCACGCTGCGTCCGGGCGTTATCACGCGCGTGCTCGGCCGCATTACGGGCCCCGCGCTCATTGCGCTCATCGTGCTGGTCGTGGGTGCCGCCGTGGTCTCGCCGTTGGGTCCCGCTGGCGCGCCGCAGGCTCCCTACGACGCAGGCGCTGCCGTGCAGGGGTTTTTGACCGGCTACCAGACCATGGACCTGCTTGCGTCGCTCGCCTTTGGCATTATCATCGCCGAGACCATCCACGAGCTGGGCGTGACCGATGACAAGCGCGTGGCCTTCGAGATTTCGCGTTCCGGTGTGATCGCCGGTGTGCTCATGGCCATCATCTACTGCGGCCTGGCGCTTGCCGGCATGCAGCTCGGCACGGTTATACCCGACGCTACCAACGGCGCCGCCATCCTTGCCCGCTCTGCCTCCATACACTTTGGTCTTGCCGGCACGGTCGTGGTCTTTGCGATCTTTTTCCTCGCCTGCATGAACGTGTGCATCGGCCTCATCAGCTGCTGCTCGCGCTACTTCTGCGAGACGTATGTGGTCGAAGGGGGAGCGGGGGCTTCCGAGGAGGCTATGCGCCGTCCCTTCGCGGTTCTCGCCTTTGTGTTCGCGGCGTTTTCTTGCGTGCTCTCCAACGTGGGCCTCGACGCGATCCTCATGTTCTCGGTGCCCATGCTCAACGCCCTGTATCCCGTTGCCATCGTGCTGGTGCTTATGGGCCTGGTGCACGGTTTTTGCGATGCGCATCCGCAGGTGTGGGTCTGGGTCGGCGGCGTCGTCGCGGTGCAGAGCGTGATCACCTCGGTCCGCGACGCGTTCTTTGCGGGCGCGTGGCTGCCGTTCGATGCGCTGCCGCTGGCAGATATCGGCGCTGCTTGGGCGCCGGTCGCCGTGGTGGCGTTTGTGATCGGTCTGGTTCATAGCCAGTTTGTCGCACATTCGAGGAGCTAGGGTATCGTCGCTTGCACAGGCGGGAAGTCTCCCCTATAATTTCCTTCGCTTTGGGACACGCAAGGTTTAGACCTTAGCTGCTCAACACCTTCGGGACGTGGCGCAGTTTGGTAGCGCGCCTGCTTTGGGAGCAGGATGTCGCAGGTTCAAATCCTGTCGTCCCGACCATATCTTGCGGGCGTAGTTCAATGGTAGAACCCCAGCCTTCCAAGCTGATGACGCGGGTTCGATTCCCGTCGCCCGCTCCATAGGATAGTTTTAACGGCTTTGGCTCCATTTGCTGCCAGAGCCGTTTTCATAAGCGTGCCGGGCGACGGGGATCGAACCCGGCAGGGTGCGAAGCTGAGAAAATGCGTGAGCATTTTCCAGCGCAGCACGCAAGGGCCAATGGCCCGCAGCGAAACAAGGGTTTGCGAAGCAAACCCTTGGACTTCCCGTCGCCCGTTCCACAAGATAGATGAATGGCTCTGCTTCCTTTTGGAAGCAGAGCATTTTCATATACATGCCGTGAACCCCACATTCCCTCCTAAGTTGCGGTGAAATACGGACTGTCTATTGGCTTTTGTGAACCTATTGAAGGCTGGGGTAGCTAATTTGGGACGGGGCTTTTTGACTACTCTAGCGATCGGCTGGCAAATGTGGTCAAAAACCCCTGTTCCAAAATGACTGGTCTGGTGCTGAGCCACGAAAGCGGCCCATCTACTACGTTTGGCCCGCAGGGGTCGACCAAAGCAGCATTTTCGGAAAATCGGTAAGCCGTCTACCAGCGGTTTTGATATTTCGGATTTCGGTGTGGTCGAGGGTAATCGGTTAAACGTAGTAGATAGGCCCATGTCGTGGCGAACAGTAGGATTCACGGTCCAAGGTTGCCGGTTTCGGATGGACAACCTGGAAGTTGCGGTGGAATAGTTCCTAAAAGACCCGTGGAAGCTTGAAAACAGGAACTATTTCACAGCAACTTAAGGAGGATGGGGTTAGCTGCGGGGGCGGTGGCGGAGCTTGTCGATGGTGGAGTCGGTGCTTCGGCTGCGGGCGTCGGCGGCGGTTTGGCGCTGGCGGCGGTAGTCGATCATGCCTTGGATGATGGGCTTGCCAAAGCTCACGACGTCGTCGTTATAGATGGCGGTTCGGGCTGCGAGGAGGCAGTCGGTAAAGTCCATATGGGTCTTGCCAAAGAGTTTGATGGCAAGGGCGATAACGGTGGGCTCGTCGACCATGACGTCATCGAGCAGCTTGGTCATGGCCGTCGCAATCTCCACGCGCGGGACCTTGTAGACGTCGCGCAGCGTAACGGCGACGCGCGTGATGATTTCGGGGTAGACGCGAGCGGTGCGCGTGGCGATGACCTTGGCGGCGCGCGGTGACAGAACTTCGTCGTCGTCAAGCAGGTAGCGTAGGATGACGGTCTCGTCGATGATGGTGCTACTCATGGATATCTACTTCCTCGGGGCCCAAAACCGAATCGTCGCTTTCTGTGGCAAGGTATTCAATCCAGGCATTGCGCTCCTCGGCGCGGCGATTGGGGTCACCATATGCTTTGAGCGATCCATAGGCGGCGGTGCCGTTCTTTGAGCGCACGGCGACCGGCTGAAAGGGGAGCTTGCGCATCAAAATGCTTTGCGCGACAAATAAGCGGACAGCCTCGGCGAGCGATGTGCCCATGGCATCGTAGAGATGCTCGGCATGCTGTTTGTCCTCTTCGCGAATGCGCACCTGCAGGATGGCTCTTTTTTGAGTCGATGACATCACTGGCCCCCTTAATGAGCGTGCAATATAGTCGGTCATATGCGGCATGTGCCGATACTTGAGCATCTTATAACGATTGCTTTATTTCACTCAAGTTGATAACCATAAACACGAATACAAGCGTAGTACATCCAAAATGAGAGCGCATAAAAATCTCTGAGGCGTACGCATGTAATACACTCACCTTTATAGCTTCTAGAGAATAATTCCAACCTGCCAAAACCCCTGCAATACACCCGTATTGCAGGGCCTATGCTCAAGTTTGCCCCCTGCAACTGCGTATATTTAACCTGTATATCGTTGGAGAAACTCTACCGAGTGCATGTTTCGCCGCATGCATTCGATTCGTCGATGCCAGGCCACGGGCGGCTTGGGTCAATGCCGACAGGGTCTCTCCGGCAAGGGATTCAGGAGGGAGTGAACAACATGGGCAATAAGCGAGTCGTAGCCGATTCTTCGCGCTGCATTGGGTGTCAAACCTGCATGGCGGCGTGTATCGAGGCGCACGACATCCCCGGTAACATCGCCGCGCCGCGCCTGCGCGTGACGCGTACGTACGAGATCTCCGCACCGGTGGCTTGCCATCACTGCGAGGATGCCCCGTGCGCGAAGGCCTGCCCCACGGGCGCCTTGTTCTTTGATCCAAAGAACCATCGCATCGGTGTTAACGAGGACAACTGCATCGGCTGCAAGAGCTGCGTCATGGCCTGCCCCTTTGGCGCCGTGAGTGTGGCGACCACGCAGGTTCCGGTCTTGATGGGCGACGTTCGCGTGGGTTCGCAGATCAAGAGCTTCGTGCTCAAGTGCGACCTGTGCGTGGACCGTCCCGGCGGTCCGGCGTGTGCCGAGGCGTGCCCGACCAAGGGCCTCACCCTGGTAGACGAGGAGCGCCTGGCAGAACTGACTGCCGAGCGTGCCCGCGCCACCATCGAAAACGAGGCGTAAGCGTTGGGGCGACAGGCCCAATGATTGTCAAATTAGTACCGAGTAATCGGTAGCAGAAAAAGGAAGGAGGGTGTCATGGAGAAGCATAAAGTGATCTGCCCGTATTGCGGCGCCGGTTGCCAGTTTAACCTCCTGGTCCAAAACGGCCAGGTCGTGGGCACCGAACCGCTCAACGGCATCACCAACCAGAGCGAGCTGTGCCTTAAGGGCATGAGCGGCTATGACTTCATCAACGACACCAAGATCTTGACTCCTCGCGTACTGCACCCGATGATCCGCCGCACCAAGGGCGCGGATCTTGAGCGCGTAAGCTGGGACGAGGCACTGGATTTCACCGCATCTAAGATGCAGGCCATAATTGACGAATATGGTCCTAACGCTGTCATGACCACCGGCTCTTCGCGAGGCGGCGGCAATGAGGCGAACTACGTCATGCAGAAGTTTACGCGCGCGTGCATCGGCACCCACAGCGTGGACAACTGCGCCCGTACTTGACACGGCCCTACTGTCCTCGGTCTGATGGACACGGTTGGTTCAGGTTGCATGTCATGCTCCATCCCCGGTATGGAGGATGCGGGCTGCATTTTCCTCTTCGGCTATAACCCTGCCGATTCGCACCCCATCGTCGCAAGGCGTATCGTGCGAGCCAAAGAAAAGGGTTGCAAGATCATCGTTGCCGACCCGCGCCATATCGAAACCGCGCGTATCGCCGATCTCTACCTTCCGATCAAGAACGGTTGCAACGTTGCGTTCCTCAACGCCTTTGCCAACTGCTTGGTCAACGATGGCCTCTACGACAAGGAATTCGTCGCCGAGCACACGAACGGCTTTGACGAGTGGTGGGAGACCATCAAGAACTACACTCCCGAATCCGTACAGGACATCACGGGTGTCGAGCCCGCGTTGATCCACCAAGCTGCCGAGATGTACGCCACGGCGAAGCCCTCTGCCATCATTGGCTGGGGTATGGGCGTATGCCAGCAGAAGCAGAACCTGAAGACGGTGCACACCATCGCCTCCATCGCCTGCGTTGCCGGCCAGATCGGCAAACCCAATTCCGGCCTCGCGCCCGTGCGCGGTCAGAATAACGTCCAGGGCTCCTGCGATATGGGCATGCTGCCCAACCTGTACCCTGGCTACCAGAAGGTCACCGACCCGGCAGTGCGTGCCAAGTTTGCCAAGGCATGGGGCGTGCCCGAGGAAAAGCTCCCGCTCGAGGAGGGCTACAAGCTCACCGACCTGGGCCACCTGGTCGACGAGGGCAAGGTGCACTGCTTCTACAACTACGGCGAGGACCCGGTGCAGACCGAGCCCGATTCGGCCGGTATGCGCAAGACGCTCTCCGAGCTGGATCTGTTCATTTGCCAGGACATCTTTATGACGCAGACGACCATGCTCGCCGACGTCATCCTGCCCGCTACCTCTTGGGGCGAGCACGAGGGTGTCTTTACCGCATCCGACCGTAGCTTCCAGCACTTTGACGCGGCCGTTCCGCCCAAGGGCGAGTGCCGTCACGACTGGGAGATCTTCGCGGACCTGTCCACGCGTATGGGTTACCCCATGCACTACGACAACACCGAGCAGATCTGGAACGAGTGCATTAGCCTGTGCCCCAACTTTGTGGGCGCGACCTACGAGAAGATGGCTCCCGAGGGCGGCTACGCCCAGTGGCCCGTCAAGAGCACCGATGTGAACGACCACGGTACGCCCGACATGTTCGCTGGTGGCAAGTTCACCACCAAGGACGGCCGCGCCAACCTGATGGCGCACGATTGGGAGGCGCCCTCCGAGCTTCCCGACGATGAGTACCCGCTCATCCTGTGCACCGTCCGCGAGGTCGGCCACTACAGCTGCCGCTCGATGACCGGCAACTGCAAGACGCTGGCGCTGCTTGCCGACGAGCCCGGCTTTGTCCGCATGAATCCCGCGGACGCCGAGGCACGCGGCATCAAGAATGGCGACATCGTCTCGATTCACAGCCGCCGCGGCCAGGTATACAGCCGTGCCGACGTGAGCGATCGCATCAACAAGGGCACGGTCTACATGACCTACCAGTGGTGGATCGGCAAATGCAACGAGCTGACCATTCACAAGGTCGACCCGGTCTCGCACACGCCCGAGGACAAGTTCTCCGCCTGCCAGGTCGACGCTATCGCCGACCAGGTCTGGGCCGAGGGCGAAGTCGAGCGTCAGTACACCGAGCTCAAGCAGGCTCTGGTGGACGCCGCCGCTCCCCAGGACGTTGAGCCCGGCGCCGCCAAGTTCGACGACGAGACGCACGTGAACCAAATCGTGTAGTCCCGTTCTCGTTGGCTTATTGGGCCGGGCGTCCCGTACGTTCGGGAGCCCGGCCCGTTATTTTGAAAGGAAGTGGGGATGAACCGCTTCATCGACATCAACCCGGAGAGGTGCATCGGCTGCGGAACATGCCAGTCCGCCTGTGCCGACGCCCACCGGATGCAGGGTCTTCAGGATACGCCGCGTCTGGCGCTCGTGAAGACCGGCGGTATTTCGGCCGCCCTTGCCTGCCACCATTGCGAGGGTGCCCCCTGCGCCGAGGTCTGCCCGGTGAATGCCATCGAGCACGATGGCGATCGCATCCACGTCAAGGAGCAGGAGTGCATCGGGTGCAGGCTGTGCGCCATCGCGTGCCCCTTCGGAGCCATCCATCCCGATGGCACGTCTATCGCCGGTGTCGCAGGCATGTGCGACCCGACGCCTTCGTATCCTAAGTCCCTGAGCAGCCTGCTTACGTGGGCTCCCGGCCAGTACACCTGCGCCGTCAAGTGCGACCTGTGCGCCTTCGATCCGGACGGCCCGCATTGTGTGGCGGCGTGCCCCACCAAGGCACTGACCGTCATGGGCGGCGCGGTCGATCGCGAGCTCGACGAGGCCAAGCGCCTGCGCTCGATCGAAAACGGTCCGGCCGTCGACGTTACCGCCGTGGCCCAGGGTCTGTCCGAGAAAGCAGAAGGGAGCGTAAACAATGGATAGCATGACGCTGTTTATCGCATCGCTTGCCGTCTCGTGCATCGGTGCGCTCGCCTCGGTTCTGCTGATCAAGGCCGATAACGCCGCCAAGACCGCCGGATGCCTTATCGGCGCCGCCGCCGCGGTGCTTTCGTTTGTGGCCGGTATCCAGGCCGTGCTGGGCGATGTCACGTCGGTCGACACCATCGTGTTCTTCCCGTTTGCCCATTTCCAGCTGCTGCTCAATCAGCTGTCCGGCCTGTTCATGGCGCTCATCTCGGTGCTCGCGTTTGCCGGTTCGATCTACGGTCTCAACTACTTTGATGAGTACCCGGGCAAAAAGGGCCGCGCCGGCTTCTTTTTTAACACCTTCGTGGCGTCCATGATGCTCGTCATCACCGCCGACAACGTGTTTTGGTTCCTGGTTGCCTTTGAGCTCATGTCGCTGACCTCGTACTTCCTGGTCGTGATCGAGGAGAACGAGAACTCCATCCATGGCGGTTGGCTCTACTTTGTAATCGCGCACGTGGGCTTTGTGCTCATCATGGCGAGCTTCCTCACCATGACCAACTTCGCCGGTGGCTCGTTTGCCTTTGCGGATTTCCGCGCCACGCAGTTTAGCCCCGCGGTCGCATCCGTGTGCTTCGTGCTCGCCTTCTTTGGCTTTGGCGCCAAGGCCGGTATCATCCCGTTGCACGGCTGGCTGCCCAAGGCACATCCCGAGGCGCCGTCCAACGTGTCGGCCCTCATGTCCGGCGGCATGATCAAGATCGGTATCTTCGGCATCCTCAAGGTGGGCCTCGACCTGCTCTCCGCCTCGGGCGTTCAGGTCTGGTGGGGCCTGATGGTCATGGTGTTCGGTGCGATCTCGTCGGTTCTCGGCGTGGCCTTCGCCCTGCAGGAGCATGACATCAAGCGCCTGCTGGCCTATCACTCTGTCGAGAACATCGGCATCATTCTGCTCGGCGTCGGCGCCTCCATGGCCGCCATGGCGCTCGACTCGGTCGGCATCGCCGTCCTGGCCCTGATGGCCGCCCTCTACCACACGTTTAACCACGCGATGTTTAAGGGCGAGCTGTTCCTGGGCGCTGGTGCGCTGTTGTACTCTACGGGTACGCGCAATATGGAGAAGATGGGCGGCTTGTTCCGTCGTATGCCGGCAACGGCCATCTGCTTTCTCGTTGGCGCGCTTGCCATCTCGGCCATCCCGCCCTTCAACGGCTTTGTGTCCGAGTGGTTTACCTACCAGTCGCTGTTTAACGCCGCCATGCAGGGCGACAAGGCCGTCATAATCGTGGCCGTGTTCGCTGCCGTCGCGCTTGCCGTTACCGGCGCGCTGGCTGTCACGTGCTTCGTCAAGGCCTATGGCGTCTCCTTTGCCTCCGCGCCCCGCTCCGAGGCCGCGGCCAATGCCAAGGAGGTTCCCGCCCCCATGGTGTTTGCGCAGGGCCTGCTCGCGGCCATCTGCGTCGTGCTGGGCATTGGCGCTCCCGTGATCGCGCCCGTGCTGGTCGATGTCGCCGCGTCCGTGCTGCATCCGTACGGTGGCGTGTTTGCCGCCGAGGGCATGGAGCTCATGAACCAGTACTCCGGCGCTGCCACCTCCACGCCCGCGATCGCCATTGCGCTCGTGGTGCTCGTCGGCCTTGCCTGCGGTTATCGCAAGCTCAAGACCGTCGGCAAGGTGCAGAAGTCCCAGCCGTGGGCATGCGGCTATGCTCCCAACGAGCATATGCCCGTCGTGGCCACGACCTTTGCCTCCGAGGTGTCCTGGTTTATGCAGCCGCTCTATACGCTGCGTGACCGCTGCACGGCCGTCTGCTGGTCCATCGCGCACTTCTTCCAGAAGCTCACCGGTGTGGCCGAGGCTGTGGAGCCCGTACCCGACAAGGTTCTCGTCGATGCCCCGCATAAGGGTGTCGAGAAGCTCGCCGACCTCGCGACTAAGCTCGAGGGCGGCAACTACAGCATCTATATCTGCTACATCGTCGCGGCACTCGTGGTGTTCCTCGTGCTCGCCGTGCAAATGGGTTAAGGAGGGGAGAGCATGAACAACATCGTACTTGCCGTTCTGCAGGGCGTGGTCGTCATGGCCGTCGCACCGTTCTTCTCCGGTCTCGGCCGCGTGATCCGCGCCAAGATGCACAACCGTCGCGGCCCCAGCATCATGCAGGACTACCGCGACCTGGCCAAGCTCTTTGCGCGCCCCGAGTCCCAGAGCGAGGATGCGAGCTTTGCGCTGCGCATCATGCCGCCGCTGTTCTTCGCCGTCGCCTTTATGCTCGCGATGGGCCTGCCGCTCTTTACGGCACAAAGCCCCATCCCGGTCTTTGGTGACGCCATCACCATTATGTACAGCCTGGCGCTCGCCCGCTTCTTCTTCGCCCTCTGCGGTGTGGATTCGTCCAACGCCTACGCCGGCATCGGCGGCGTCCGCGAGCTGCTCATGAGCGTGCTCATCGAGCCGTCCATGCTGCTGGCGCTGTTTGCCGCCGCCCTGGTGTGCGGTTCCACCGACATCGCCACCATGGGTCAGCACATCATGACGGGCGCTATCGACGCGCCGGTCGCCGTGATCCTCGCCGGCATCGCCTTTGCGATTGCCTGCTACATGGAGCTCGGCAAGCTGCCGTTTGACCAGGCCGAGGCCGAGCAGGAGCTTCAGGAAGGCCCGCTTGCCGAGCTTTCCGGCCCGTCGCTCGCCATGGCCAAACTTGCCATGTCCATGAAGCAGGTCCTGGTCGTTGCTTGGTTCTGCGCGATCTTCGTCCCCTGGGGCGAGCCCGCGACCGTGGGCGCCGCCGCCGTTCTGGGTGCAGTCATCTTCCTGGTGAAGTGCCTGATCGACTTTGTCGTGTGCGGCGTGATCGAGAACTCCTGCTCGCGCTCGCGTTTTAAGGTGCTCGGCAATCAGACCTGGGCCGTCGTGGGCATCGCCGTTCTGGCGTTTGTCTTCGTGGTCGTCGGCGTGTAGGAGAAGGGAGAAACAATGTCATTTGCAGTCAGTCTGTCCCTTCTCGGCTTGGTCGCTATCGCGGCCCCGATGGTGGCCTCGGTGCTCGTCGCCCTGTTCCCCCGTCCGTACGCCAAGTGGTTCAGCGTTTTGGGTGCCGCCGTCTCGACGGTCTGCACCATCGCCCTCGCCGCGAATTTCGCTGGCGCCGGCATGCCCGACACGCAGGTCCCCCTGATCTCGTTTGGGCAGACCCTCGTCATGGGATTCACCTTCGATCGCATGAGCACGCTGCTCGCGCCCGCCTTTGTGGGTATCGGCCTGCTTGTCGTGATCTATTCGATTCCCTATATGAGCGAGAATAACCGTGAGCATCCCGACGCACCGCGTCGTCGCTTCTACGCGTACCTCGCGACCTTCATCGGCGCCATGGCCGGCCTTGTGTACAGCTCGACCCTTTTGGGCCAGCTCGTGTTCTTTGAGATCACGGGTGCGTGCTCTTGGGGCCTCATTAGCTACTACATGTCGCCTACGGCCAAGAAGGCCGGCATGAAGGCCCTGATCATTACGCATATCGGTGCGCTCGGCCTGTATCTGGGCGCCGCCATCGTGTTTGCCCACACCGGCACCTTCGCCATCACCGCGATTGCCGGCCTCGACGCCAAGCTCAAGGCTATCGTCCTTTTGCTCGTGCTGTTTGCGGCCTGGGCCAAGTCCGCACAGGTTCCCATGTACATGTGGCTGCCTTCGGCCATGGAGGCACCGACGCCTGTTTCGGCCTATCTGCATGGCGCCTCGATGGTTAAGGTCGGCGTGTGCGTGTTCGCGCGTGCGCTCGTCTCTGCCGGCGAGGTTCCCGAGATCGTGGGCTGGGTCGCCATTATCGACGCCATGGTCACCATGCTCTTTGGTTTCCTTATGTACCTGCCTCAAAAGGACATGAAGCGCCTGCTGGCTTTCTCCACGATCGCCCAGCTCTCCTATGTGTTCTTTGGTCTGGGCCTTTCGGTCTTTGGCAGCCAGCTGGCCTTTGACGGTGCCGTGTGCCACATCTTTAACCACGCCTTCGCTAAGACCCTGTTCTTCCTGATCGCCGGTTCGTTCTCCTTTACACTCGGTACGCGTATGCTGCCCAAGCTTCGCGGCATCGTGAAGAAGTACCCGATCTCGGGCGTGGGCTTTGGTGTCGCCGCGCTCGCCATTGCCGGCGTGCCGCCCATGAACACGTTCTTCTCGAAGTTCCAGATTATCGCCGGCGGCTTTTCCGTGGGTGCCGGCAACGTCGCGATCCTGGTGCTCGTGTGCATCATGGTTGCCGAGACCGTCGCCACCTTCGCCTGGTTCCTCAAGTGGATGGGCTATTGCCTGCCCGGCGAGCCGAGCGAAGAGGTCGCTGCGGGAGCCCCGCTTCCCCGCGCGATGGCGTTCGTGTTCATCGTGCTCGTCATCATGGTCATCGTCAGCGGCCCGCTTTCGGCCAGCTGGATCGGTTAGGAGGTAGAACATGGGTTACCAACTTGTCAACCTGCTGGGCGGCCTTTTGATCGTTACCTCGACCATGGTCGTCATCAGCAAGTCAATTAAAGTCGCCATCCGCTGGTATGCGGTGCAGTCGCTGATTCTGGTGGGCCTGCTTGCCACCCTCGGCAACGTCACCGGCGCCTCCGAGCTGCTCATGTGGGCCGTGTCGGCATTTGTGACCAAGGTCGTCCTGGTGCCGCTCATCCTCTCGTATGCCTATCGTAAGATGGGCGAGCCGAGCGATCTGGGGCTTTCGCACAGCACCAAGCCGGCGTGGACCATCTGCCTCATTGCCGTCGAGGTGGCCGTCTGCTTTGCCGTCGTGACGCAGATCAAGCTTCCCACGGCCGAGGTCGCCACTCCTGCCCTGGCCATCAGCTTTGCCCACTTCTTTGTGGGCCTATCCTGCATCATCACGCAGCGCAACATCATGAAGCAGATCTTTGGATACTGCCTTATGGAAAACGGCAGCCACGTGACGCTCGCCCTGCTGGCGCCCACGGCTCCCGAGATCGTCGAGACCGGTATCGCAACCGATGCCATCTTCGCGGTCATCATCATGTCCGTCGTCGTGCTCAAGATTTGGCGTACCTACCAGTCGCTCGATTCGCACGACCTTTCCGATCTGAGGGGCTAGGCACATGGATACTTCTACAATGCTATTGGCACTCGTTGTGTGCCCCCTGGCCCTGTCCGCCATCATGGCCATCGTTCCCAAGACCGCGGCGCGTGGTGTCTTTGAGCTCTGCCATGCCGTTTCGGCGGTTGTCGTGCTTGCCGGCTCGATCGCCATCGCACTGCCCGTCTTTACGGACGGCGGCGAGATCTGGGCACTCGACCCCTGGTTCCATGTCGACGCCCTGGGTGCCCTGTTCGTGCTTATCATCGGCGTCATCGGTTTTTGCATCGCCGTGTACTCGGTTGGCCTTGTTCGTCAGCTCGTCGCCGAAGGCACCTATGGTCCCTCGCAGGTAAAGCAGTACTACGCGTTCTACAGCCTGTTCCTGTTCACGATGCTTTTGGCCGCGACGACCAACAACATCATCATTATGTGGGCGGCCATCGAAGCCACCACGTTGGCTTCGGCGCTGCTCGTGGCGCTCAAGAACACGCGCCATGCCCTCGAGGCCACGTGGAAATACATCATGGTCTGCACCGCGGGCGTGGCCTTTGGCCTGTTCGGCACGCTGTTGATCTACGCCAACGCCGCCGACGTGATCTCGAACCCGCACATGGCCGCGTTCCTCTCGGGCATTCTTCCCGAGGCCGACAAGCTCGACCCGGCGATCGTGCGCCTGGCGTTCGCGTTTATTGTGATTGGCTTTGGCACCAAGGCCGAGGTCTTCCCGATGCACACTTGGATGCCCGATACGCTCTCCCAGGCACCGGGTTCCATTTCGGCCCTGCTGTCGGGCGTGGTGCTCAAGTGCTCCATGCTCATCATCATCCGCTTTGACATGCTCGCCTCCCATGCTATCGGCAACGACTTCCCGAGCCTGCTCTTGCTGGTGATCGGCGTGCTGTCGATCGTGTTCTCGAGCTTTGCACTCTTTGCGCAGACCGATATCAAGCGCAAGCTGGCCTATTCTTCGTGCGAGAACGCTGGCGTCATCATGCTCTGCCTGGGTATCGGCGGTCCGCTTGGTATCGCCGCGGCTCTGTTGCACAGCATGTTCCACGGCCTTGCCAAGTCCCTGTGCTTCTGCCTGACTGAGAACGTCGAGCATGCCTTTGGCACGCGCGACCTTACCCAGATCCGCGGCATCGTCGAGCGTGCGCCCATTACGGCCGCCCTTATGGTCATCGGCTTTTTGGCGCTGGCCGGTTTTCCGCCCTTTGCCATGTTCATCTCGGAGTTCGGCACCTTTGTGGCGGCCTTTGCCGCCGGTAGCCCCTGGTGGCTTGTCGTGATCGTGGCGCTCGCCCTGACCGTTGCCATCAGCGGCCTGACGCGCGTCGTCATCTCGTCGGTCTTTGGTAAGACCCTGCATGAGCCCGTCGATACCGAGCGTCGCGAGTCGAGCGTCTGGATGCTCGTCCCCGAGGCCCTGCTTGCCGTGTGCCTGATCTGGTTTGGTCTTGCCACGCCTCTGCCCGTTGTGCGCGGTGTTGAGAACGCCGTCGCTATCGTGCTCGATCAGGATACCGATGCCCTGCATACGGCCCCGATGTTCCGCGAATTCTTTGGCTCCGAGACCGCTCAGAGCGAGGTGGAGTAACGAATGATTGAAACTGAGAACAAGGTGTATGCCCGTCGCTGCGAGAGCCATGTCGAGGCCCTGCGCCGCGCCGTTCCGGGCTGCATCGAGAAGGTCGAGTGGCAGTGCGAGGACCAGCTGACGATTACCGTCAAGCAGGACAATCTGCCCGAGGCCGTCCACTACCTGTACTACGAGCGCTACGGCTGGATTCCCGTGATCATCGGCAACGATGAGCGCAGCCTGTGCGGCCGTTACGCCGTGTACTATGTCATCTCCATGGAGGGGGAGGACCCCGGTTGGGTGACCGTGCGCACCGAGGTCGATCCCGCCAAGATGACGTTCCCGTCCGTGACACCGTTCGTCCCCGCCTGTGTGTGGGGCGAGCGCGAGCTTCGCGACATGTTCGGCCTGATCCCCGAGGGTCTGCCCGACCGTCGTCGCCTGGTGCTGCCCGACGATTGGCCCAGCGGCCTGTACCCGCTGCGCAAGGACTCCATGGACTACCGCTTCCGTCCCGCTCCCGCGAGTGACATGGAAAACTACGAGTTCTTGGCCGATACCAAGGGCAAGGAGACGACGCTTGTCCCCATGGGCCCGTTGCACATTACCTCCGACGAGCCTGGCCACTTCCGCCTGTTCGTCGAGGGTGAGACGATCGTCGACGCCGACTACCGTCTGTTCTACGTGCACCGTGGCATGGAGAAGGTCGCCGAGACGCGCCTGAACTATGACGCCGTGACGTTCCTCGCCGACCGCATCTGCGGCATCTGCGGCTGCGCCCACTCGGTGGCCTATGCCGAGGCCGTCGAGCGCGCCCAGGGCATCCATGTCCCGCCGCGCGCCCAGTACATCCGCGCCATCATGCTCGAGGTCGAGCGCCTGCACTCGCATCTGCTCAACATTGGCCTTGCGTCGCACTACACGGGCTTCGACTCCGGCTTCCAGCAGTTCTTCCGCGTCCGCGAGAAGTCCATGGATCTGGCCGAGAAGCTCTCCGGTCACCGCAAGACCTACGGCCTCAACGTGATCGGCGGCGTGCGTCGCGACATTTTGGCCGAGCAGAAGCTTTCCACGCTCACGACCATCCACCAGCTGCGCTCCGAGGTTCAGGAACTCGTCGACGTCTTGCTCTCCACGCCCAACTTTATTGAGCGTACGAGCGGTATCGGCATCTTGGACCGCAAGATTGCACGCGACTTCTCGCCGGTCGGCCCGCTCATGCGTGGCTCGGGCTATGCCCGCGACGTGCGCTTTGACCATCCCTTCGACGGCTACGCCGATCCGGACGTTCAAAAGATGCACGCCGCCACGGCCGACACCTGCGATGCCTTCGGCCGTACCGCCGTTCGCATCCAGGAGGTCTACGATTCGATCGACATGATCGAGACCATGCTCGAGAACTGCCCGTCGGGCCCCATCCTCACCACGGATTGGGAGTACACCCCGCACAAGTACGCCATCGGCGCCACCGAGGCGCCGCGCGGCGAGGACGTGCACTGGGCCATGCTCGGCAACAACCAGAAGTGCTACCGCTGGCGCGCCAAGGCCGCCACGTACAGCAACTGGCCGGTCCTGCGCTACATGTTCCGCGGCAACACCGTGGGTGACGCTGCGTTGATCGTCGGCTCGCTCGACCCGTGCTACTCCTGCACCGACCGCGTGACGGTGACCGATATCGCCGCCAAGCGCGACCACGTGCTCGACAAGGAGCAGTTCGAGAACGTCTGGCGCGACAAGTCGCCGCTTGCGGGCGAGGGCACCATGGCCGCTCCGCTCGATGAGGAGGCGCTCTAATATGCTGCAGCTTTGGAAGGTTAACGCCAAGGCCGGCGACGCGACGGTCAAGTACCCGTTTGCGCCGTTCCCCACCAACAAGGACATGCGCGGCAAGCCCGAGCACAATGCCGAGCTCTGCATCGCCTGCGGAGCCTGCGGCGTGGCGTGCCCGGCCGATGCCATTCGCATGGACACCGACCTTGCGGCCGACACCATCACCTGGTCGATCGACTACGGCCGCTGCATCTTTTGCGGCCGCTGCGAGGAAGCCTGCCCCATGGAGGCCATCAAGCTCACCGAGGAGTTTGAGCTGGCCGTCATGAGCAAGGACGACCTCACCAGCAAGAGCGTCCACACGCTCGAGCACTGCTCGCGCTGCGGCAAGCCGTTTGCCCCGCACAAGGAGATCGACTACGCCAAGCGCCTGCTGCAAAAGGCCGGCGGCATGGAGGCCGAGCAGGCCGCTCGTACCGTCGGTATGTGCCAGGAGTGCAAGCGCGAGCTCGACGCCCTGCGCGCCGCCTCGGCCGTAAAGACCGGCAACGCTGCCGGCATGGCCGCCAACGAGACGCTTGCGTCCGGCGAGCCCCAGGGCCCCGGCATGGAGTATCTGGGCGGCCACGGCGTGAACCCGGAGTATATCGACCGCGAGCTCAACCCCGATGCGCCCGAGATTCCCGCCGGTCCGGCGCCGGTCGAGGGCATCATCATGGATTTTGATACGAAGGAGGAGTAACCATGGCCGAACCCACGCTTTTGCCCGAGCGGCTTCAGTACCGCCCGACCAAGATCGAGCTCGACGAGAGCATCGAGAAGGCCAAGGCGACCCTTCTTAAGAAGATCAAGCGCTCGGTGTACGTCTACCGCGTTGACTGCGGCGGCTGCAACGGCTGCGAGATCGAGATCTTCGGTTCCATCACGCCCGTCTTCGACGTCGAGCGCTTTGGCATCAAGGTCGTGCCTTCGCCCCGTCACGCCGATGTGCTGCTGTACACCGGTGCCGTGACGCGTGCCATGCGCATGCCGGCCCTGCGCGCCTTTGAGGCTGCACCCGATCCCAAGATCGTGGTGTCCTATGGCGCGTGCGGCTGCACCGGCGGCATCTTCTACGACAACTACTGCGTCTGGGGCGGCACGGATAAGATTCTGCCGGTCGATGTCTACATCCCCGGCTGCCCGCCCAGCCCCGCGCAGACCGTCTACGGCTTTGCCATGGCGCTCGGTCTGCTGGACCAAAAGCTCCATGCCGAGACCACGGTGGAGGCCGCCGGCGAGCAGGCCGATATCCTGCACCCCGGCGTGCCGTACAAGCTGCGCGTTGCCATCGAGCGCGAAGCTCGCGCCATGAGCGGCTACCGTTACGGCCGCGACCTGGCCAACGAGTTTATGGATACGCTCGAGGGCGCGCCCAAGGGCGATATCCGCGGTGCCATGGCGCTGCTCATCGACAAGCAGGATGATCCTCGCCGTGTTGAGGTGTACTCGGCGCTGCAGGATCTGGTGCTGGCCGGAGGTCGCTAGATGGAGCTCACGGACCGCTCTGGTTACTTTGCGGGCCCCGGCATGCTCGGCGGCTCTTTTGGCGATGCCTCGCGCGCAAGCGACGAGGCCGCCGAGGGCGTCGCCGACCCCTGCCTGGGCCATGCGCCCGACCAGGTGGTCTTCTACGAGCTCACGCGTAAGTTTGTGGAGACCGAGGAAGACGTTCCCCAGGAGGCCTGCGACGTGCTTTACTACACGCTCGCCGTGGGCCACCACACCGGCGTGCTCGACTGCTTTGAGCCGCGTCTGTCGGTGCCGGTGGATGTGTTTTATTCGCTCGTCGACGCGCTGCCGGAGGGGGAGGCCAAAACCAAGTTCGAGGCCATCCGCTCCTTTGGTGAGTGCCAGCTCGACAAGGCGGCGGTGCCGTCGCTGCTCGAGGCCTGCGATGCGCTGCTCGACGAGCGCGGTTTTCGCGGGTCGGCCAAGGCCGGCATCTCGGTGTTCGACGACGACTTTGGCCTGCATGCCCAGCAGGTCGCGTTCTTAATGAAGTTTCGCGATCTGGTGGAACGCGTGCGCGATGTTTCGGGTGTGTATCTGACGGGAAGGTTGCAGTAATGGGTCGCGTTGTGGATGGTCGTGTGAACGGCGCCCCGTTTGCGGGTATCGTGCTCACGGCGGGAAGCGTGCTGCGTGCCGACGATGCTGCCGGCCCCGTGCTCTCCAAAAAGATGGAGGACGCGCCGCTTGCTGGCTGGTACACCATCGATGGCGGTCAGACGCCCGAGGACGACATCATCGAGGTCAAGCGCGAGCGTCCGCCGCGTCTGGTCTTGGTCGATGCTGCCGATATGGCGCTGCCCGTCGGCGCCATCCGCCTGCTCGACAAACGTGATGTGGCCCGCAAGTCGATGTTCACCACGCATTCGCTCCCTTTGTCGATTCTGATCGAGGAAATCGAGCAATCGTGCGAAGATATCGTCTTCATAGGGATTCAGCCGGGCGACACGGAGTTCTACAACCCCATGTCCCCGGAAGTCTTTGACGCCGTCGACGCCGTGTACGACGCCGTGGCAGCCAACGACTTTTCCCACTTTGTCCGCTTGGGGCAAGAGCAATAGGAGCGCTTGTCCCTGCTGATTAGGAAAGAAGTGATTGACATGGCAGATTCCAAGGTGGAGTACCCCGCTCCCGATTGCCTGGCGCCCGCCGCGATCGAGGTCAAGACCGAGGCCGCCGGCGTGACCAAGGCCAACCTGCCGGTCGCAAAGGCCTTTCTGTTGGCAATGTTCGCCGGCGCGTTCATTGCCTTCGGCGGCCTGTTCTTTACCGTGTTCTTGAGCGATAGCACGCTGGGCTGGGGCGCCCAGCGCGTCGTGGGCGGCCTGTGCTTTTGCCTGGGCCTGGTGCTGGTGCTGGTGTGCGGCGCCGAGCTGTTTACCGGCAATTCGCTTATGGTCTGCGCACTCAAGAGCAAAAAGATCACCCTGGTCCAGATGCTCAAGGCTTGGGTCGTCGTATGGGTCGGTAACTTTGTCGGTGCCCTGTTCATCGTCTTTTTGGTGTACATGGCCGGCATTTACAAGCTCAACGGCGAGGCGGTCGCTAATTCCATGGTGAGCGTCGCCGCCGGCAAGGTGACGATCGACTGGGTGACGATCTTCTTCCGCGGCATCCTGTGCAACATCTTTGTGTGCCTGGCCGTGTGGATCGGTACCGCCGGCAAGACCGTGGTCGATAAGGTTGTGGGCATTCTGCTGCCCATCGCCGCCTTTGTGGCCTGCGGTTTTGAGCACTGCGTCGCCAACATGTACTTTTTGCCCATGGGTGCCGTGATGCACGCGTGCGGCTATGGTGCCGACGTCGCCGGCGCCGATGCGCTCAACGCCGCGGGCATTGCGTTTAACCTGTCCGCCGCCACGCTGGGCAACATCGTGGGCGGCGCGGTTCTGGTCGCGCTCGGCTACTCGTTTATCTACGCCAAGAAGTCCGAGGCGTAATAAACCGGAATGACGTACGGGCCTCCCGAGGGGCGTCTGCCTTTTGGGAGGCTCTTCGTGTCTTGCTGCGGTAGATGCTGCGGGTTTTGCGTCGCGGCAGCTGGTGGCAGAACTGTGGTGTGGTGGGGCCTGAACCCCTGAGCTGGAAGGAATAATCGAGATGGCATCGAGAGCTATGCATGACGGTCGCTCCGTGGTGACGACATGCGGGGGATGCTATGCCGATTGCGCCTTTGCGGCCCATGTTGAGGATGGGCGTGTGGTGGCCGAGTTGCCAGTGCCGGGACATCCGTGCGCGGCGCGTGCCCTGTGCGCCCGCGGACGGCATCGCCTGGCAATGCCGTTTGACGAGCGCGACCGCATCGTGCACCCCATGCGACGCCGCCGGGATGGCTCGGGGTTTGATGCGATTACCTGGGACGAGGCGTTCGCGCAGATTGCCGAGCGCCTTTTGGGGATTGTTGACGAGCGCGGGCCCCGTGCGCTGGGCATGACACTTGGTGTGCCCTCGTTCGACCGCTACTGGGCGTATCGTTTTATGCATGCGCTGGGTTCGCCCAACGTGTACGGTGCCGATGGCGCCTGCGAGGTGAGCCGACTTACCGGTTGGGAGCACAGCCTGGGCTATAGTCCCGCCTCCGACCTGGCGCATACCGACTGCATCATGTACCTGGGGCGTTCCATTGTCGATTCGTCGACGATGGGGGCCGTCGATGCGCTCAACGATGCGCGCCGGCGCGGGGCGAAGATCATCGTGGTTGACCCCCGGCGCAGCGGCTCGGCCGCGCTTGCCGATCGCTGGCTCCGCGTGCGCCCGGGCTGTGACTTGGCGCTACTGTTGGGTATTGTCCACGTGTTGATTGCCGAGGGCCTGTACGATCACGAGTTCGTGGACCGCTATACCACGGGTTTTGACGAGCTGGCGCAGGCGGCCAGTGCTTGGACGCCCGAGTGGGCCGAGTCGATGTGCGACGTGCCAGCCGCAGAGATTGTCGCCACGGCGCGCGATCTCGCTGCCGCAGCGCCTGCCACTGTGGTGGATGCGGGCTTTCATGGCGGCATCGGTATCGCGTATGCCAATAGCACCCAGACCGCGCGCGCAATTTGCTTGGTCGATGTGCTGCTGGGCTGCATCGGGCATGAGGGCGGTGCGCTCAATCCGCCCACGCCGCTTGTGTTGGGCGATCTCGATCCCGCACGCTTTGCGACGCCGCCGGTGCCGTGCAGGCCCAAGCTGGGGTCCGAGCGTTATCCACTGGTCGATCCGGTGCGCGGCCTGTGCACGACCATCGGTCAGTCGATTCTTGCCGGCGATTTGCGTGGGCTCATCGTCTATGCCAGTAACCCCGGTGCGGGCTATGGCAATGCACAGGCTTGGTTGGGTATTTTGCAGCAGCTCGACTTGCTCGTGACGATTGATATTCGCTGGTCCGAGACGGCGCGTGCTTCTGACTTCGTGCTGCCCGACGTGACGTATCTGGAGGCCGACCGCGGCGTGGGCACGGTCGTGGGCGTCAACGATTCGCGCGTGTTCTACCGCAACGCCGTGCTGCCCATTTTGCATGACGACACGAGACCGGGGCGGGAGATTTTTGCCGGGTTGGCTGCGGCCTGCGGCGTTGGCGAGTGCTTCGACTTTACGTTCGACGATCTGGCCGCTGCTCAGGTGGCTCCGTTTGGGATTGATCTTGCCACACTCAAGGAGCGCGGCTGGGCCGACACGGGTGTTGCGTTGCCGTCGCGTACGGGCGAGCCGGCGATTCCCTTGGATGGCGGCAAAATTGCGCTGGCAAGTGACGTATGGGAACGAGCCGGCCTGGGTCGTGTACCCAACTGGATCGCTCCCATGGTGGAGCCTGGCCCGGGGATGTTTCGCCTCATTAGCGGCAATCGACCCTTTGAGTCGCATACCTCGCGCAGGCTCGCGGCGGCCGGTGCCACCGAGGCGGGGTCGGACTTGGACGCCGTGCAGATGAACGCGGATGTCGCCGCTCACATGGGTATCGCCGATGGCGAGGTCGTCGAGCTTGTGAGCGACATGGGCCGCGATCGCGTGCGCGTGGAGACGACGCCGTATCTGCATCCGGCGTGCATCTTCACCTCGGCCGCTCCCGGCGGACGCGCATTGGGTGCTGAGGGTGGTGGCCGGCAGGCCCTGGGTGTCGGGCCGCTCGACCACACGCCGCTGCGCTGGGACCCGTTGACGGGTGCAGCGCTCACCCAGGAAAACGCCGTTCGCGTGGAAAAGATTGTCGCGCGCGGGGATAATGACGAGTAATTGACTCAGCTGATGTATTTGACTGATCCACGTTTCTTTTGAAAGGCCGCACATGAGCGATAGCCAGAACATGTCCGATGAGGTGCGCGTCCGCCTGCGCGCCATTCCTTCCGTCAACGAGCTGCTTGCCGAGTGGCCGGTGGTGAAGGCGGCGGGGGAGACCTGCGACGCGGTGGTGCATGCCGCCGTCACGGCCGAGCTCGACGAGGAGCGCGCCGCCATTCGCGCCGGTGCCGCCCCGCGCTCTAAGCGCGAGCTGGCATCGGCTATCGAGTGGCGTGCGCATCGCTCCGCGCTGCCGAGCCTGCGTCCCGCCGTCAACGCCACGGGTGTTGTTATCCATACAAATCTGGGTCGAGCCCCGCTCGCGGAGTCGGCCGCCAAGGCCGTGGCCGAGGTCGCACGCGGCTACAGCACGCTCGAGTACAGCGTGGACACCTGCTCGCGCGGGTCGCGCAAAGAGCATGCCGCGCAACTCATCCGCTCGCTTACCGGTGCCGAGGATGCGCTGGTCGTCAACAATAACGCGGCCGCCGTGCTGTTGGTGTTGGCAACCCATGCCGCGGGCAAGGAGGTCATCGTCAGCCGCGGCGAGCTTGTCGAGATTGGCGGCAGCTTCCGCATTCCCGATGTCATGGTGGCCTCGGGCGCCAAACTCGTCGAGGTCGGGGCCACCAACCGCACGCATTTGAGCGACTACGAGCGCGCCATCACGCCCGATACGGCGATGATCCTTAAGGTTCATCCTTCCAACTATCGCATCGAGGGTTTTCACGAGGAGGTGGGTTCTCGGGAGCTTGCGGCGCTTGCTCACAAGCATGGCCTGCTGTTCTACGAGGACCAGGGCTCGGGCGCGCTGTTGCCCGATGATATCCTGGTGCGCGGCGGTGAGGAGCCCACGCCGGCTTCGGTCGCGGCGGGGCTCGATATCGTGTCGTGCTCGGGCGATAAGCTGCTCGGTGCCGCACAGGCGGGCATTATCATGGGCCGTCGCGATCTGGTCCAGGCCTGCGGGTCGCATCCGCTCATGCGTGCCCTGCGCCCGGGCAAGCTCGCGCTGGCAGCGCTCGAGGCTACACTGCGCATTTACATGGATGGGGCGGATGTGGCCCATCGTGAGGTGCCGGTGCTCAACATGCTCACGCTTCCGCAGGCTCATCTGGAGCGTCGCGCACGCAAACTGCGCGAGCTGATGGTGGCGGGCCTCGATAAGGCTGGCTGTCCGTGCGCCGTGCAGGTGGAAATCGTCGAGGAGTCGTCGACTCCCGGCGGCGGCTCGCTGCCTACCGTGGAGCTACCCACGATGTGCGTGGCCGTCTGCCCGGTCGACGGGCGCCTGTCCCTCGACGCGCTCAAGCGCTCGCTCGTCCAAGACTTCGATACGCCGGTCGTCACGCGCGCCTCGCACGACCGCATTCTGTTTGATGTGCGCACGCTCGTGGGCGACCGCGATGTCGAGACGGCGGCATCGACGCTCGTCGCGTGCGTTGAGAAGGCGGTTGCACGATGAGTGAGGTTCAAGCGCTGGTGGAGTGTCCCGTTATCGTTGGCACGGCGGGCCACGTCGACCACGGTAAGTCGGCACTGATCGAGGCTCTGACCGGCAAGAATCCCGACCGTCTGGAGGTTGAGCGCCGTCGCGGTATGACCGTGGAGCTCGGCTTTGGCGAGCTGGCGTTGCCGAGCGGCAAGATCGTGGGCCTGGTCGACGTGCCGGGCCACGCGCATTACTTGCGCGCCATGGTGCAGGGCGCCACGGGTATCGACGTGGCCGTGCTGGTGGTCTCGGCCGTCGAGGGCGTTATGCCGCAGACCCGCGAGCACGTGCATGTGCTGGAGCTGCTGGGCGTCACACACATGGTGGTGGCGCTGACGATGTGCGACCTGGCCGATAACGAAATGATTGAGCTGGCCGAGCTCGACGTCGATGATTTTTTGTCGGACACCGTGTTTGCCGGCGCGTCGATTATCCCCGTGTCATCCAAGACCGGCGCGGGAATCGATGACCTGCTGGCTGCGCTCGACGAGCAGGTTGCCGCTTGCTGGGATGCCTGCCGTGCCCGTGCCGAGCTTACCGATGCCGCACCGCGTCTGCCCATCGACCGTTGCTTTACGATCAAGGGCGCCGGTACCGTGGTGACGGGAACGTTGCACGATGCGCCCGTCGCGGTGGGCGATGAGCTCGTCGCGCTGCCGTCGCGTACGGTCTGTCGCGTGCGCGGGATTCAGGTTCATGGCGACACACAGCGGGCGTTGCCCGGTCAGCGTGTGGCGCTCAACCTGGTGGGCGATGGCGTCGCCGCGCTCGATCGCGGCGAGATGCTCGGTGTGGCGGGCCGTTTTGGCCAGACGATGCGCTTTATGATGGCGTTTACGTATTTGGGCCGCGAGGGCGTCAAACCGCGCGCGCTCGAGTCGGGTGCGCGCGTGCACGTGATGGCGGGTACGGCCGAGGTCGTCGGTCGCATCATGTTCATGGAGGGCGAGGCCCCCATGGCGGTGGGCGAAACCCGTATTGTTCAGGTGCGCTTAGAAAACTCGCTGCCGCTACGTGCCGGGGACCATGTCGTGGTGCTGTCCTATTCACCCGTGATGCTTATTGGCGGCGGGCGTGTGCTGCTTTCGCGCTGCCGTCGCTCGCGCGAGCTTTCCGAAGTGGAGCGTTCGCTGTATGCGGCGCTCGAGTCCGGCGATATCGCGGGCGGTGTGGGCGCTTGGCTGGCGCTGCAGACGCTGCCGGTTACGGCGGTTGATGCTGCCGAGGCTTTGGACCTTGGTGTCGATGAGGTCGATGCCGCACTGCGTGGGTTGGTGGCGCAGGGCTCCGTTCGCAAGCTTGCCGCGGGTGACGCGGACCTCTTGGCGGACGCTGCGGTGCTCGACGCCGCGATGGATGCACTGGCGGCGACCCTGTCAGCCATGCATGCGGCGGCTCCCAAGGAGACGGGCTTTACGCCCGGCGCCGTTGCCCATGTTGCGTGGCCTGCCGCTGATGAAGGCGTTGCCGCGGCTCTGATTGCCGAGGGCTGTTCGCGCGGCGTGTGCGCCGCCGAGGGCGCCGAGGTATTCGATCCACACTCGGCCGCCGCAGCCGCACGCGTGGTGCGAGAGGCTTGCGATCGGATCGTTGCCTTGCTGGACGAAGCCGGCCTCGATGCGCCGACGTTGCCCGAGGTGGGCGAGCAGCTGCAGCTCGATCGCGACACCATGACGCGTGCCCTGCGCGAGCTTTCGCTCAACCGCTCAATCGTGAAGGTCGAGCGCGATGTGGCCCTGTCCGCTGCTGCCGAGGCCCATGCGCGTGAGCTTGTTGCCGCTGTCATTGAGGCAGCCGGCGGCGCTGCCACCACGAGCGTCCTGCGCGAGGCTCTGGGGGTGTCGCGCAAACGTGCTATCAGCATCCTGGAACATCTAGACGCCGTGCGCTTTACGGTGCTCGACAAGGATGCCGGCGGCCTGAGGTCCCTGCGCTAGATTGGCTGCACGGTTTGGTAAAATACCTCCGCACTCGGGAACGGATGGGCTCCGGTGGGCTCCGCGGTCCTCAAAACCGTTGCGAGGCGTGCAAAACGTCTTGGATGTGTTCGATTCACATACGTTCCCGCCATACGCTACCAGCGCTTTTGTGCTCGCGGTCTTGCTGCGTGCCGCAAAGGCGCTGTTTTGTTTTTGCATGGGTTTGCCGTGCCGCCGGCTTTATCGGCGACGGCATTTGGCTTCGTGTGCCGGGTTTTGAGCATGCCGATGGGGGTGGTTTGCCGTATGACTACCGTAAGACGGGCCGATCTTTCTTGTGTCGTCCAGGCGGGCGGGTTGTCGTCGCGCATGGGCTGCGATAAGGCGCGCATGGCGTTTTGCGGCGAGCCGCTCATCGAGCGCGTGCTGGGTCGGCTGGCGCCAGTTGCCGGCGAGTTGGTCGTGACAACTTCGCGTCCCAGCGAGCTTGCCTATCTTGAGGAGCACGCGTTTGGCGGCCTGGTGCCGCGTGTGGTGGCGGACCTTGAAGGGCCGGCGGGTGCCATGCGCGGCATCGCGAGCTCGTTGGCCGCGACCCGATTGCCGCTCGTGGCGATCGTCGCCTGCGATATGCCGTTTGTCTCGCCGGAGCTCATCGGCACGCTTGCCGATCGTGTTGAGGCCGAGGCGCTCGACGTGTGCGTACCGCGCGAGGAGCGGGGGATTGAGCCGCTTTGCGCCGTCTGGCGCCGTGACGCGTGTGCGCCGGTTGCCCAAGAGTTGCTCGCCTGCGACCGCCAGCGGATTCGCTGCCTGATCAATCGCGTTCAGGCTGGTTATATGGATGAGCCGCAGATTGTTAAGTCCGCGGGTTCGACGCTCTGCTTCGAGAACGTCAATACGCCCGAGGAGTTTGCGGCGGCCGAGTTACTCGCCTAGACGATTGGAGTTGCCATGTCTCACGATATTTGCCCCGACACGGGAGAGCCTTGTACTTGCGATGGTTCCGAGCCCTGTACCTGTGGTTGCGGTGGCTGTGGACATACTGCGGAAGAGGAAGCGGCCGCCGCGGCGTATCGTGAGGCACACCGCGAAGGCCCGTCCGGTGATGCCCTCGACCACGAACGCAAGATCATCGTTTCGTTCGATAGCACCTTCGATGTGATGGAATGCGAGCGGCTGTGCCTGGATGCCGGCGTGCCCGGGCGCATTATGCCTTTGCCCGGCTCCATTACCGCAGGTTGCGGTCTGTGCTGGGCCATGCCGTTCTCGGGCGATGCGCTCGCCGCCTTCCGCGCTGCTACCGAAGGCCGCGTAACCCCCGCCGACTACCATCAACTCGTCCTCTAACCACCCACACCACCACATTGGGGACAGGCACCTTTGTTGTGGTTTGGAACATGTGGACGAAACAGCTTCGAAACACGCGATTTGTACGTCGGGCGCTCAAAAACGCTTCTACCTGCATCGTAATCAAAACGAAACATCTGCTCGTCGGCTTATGCGAAACTTTGCTGCAACAGTGCGATATTATCCATACACGATAAAGTTCGCGGCGCATAGGGTGCCGTGACCGACATTTTCGTTTCCCATCATTGGAGGAAGCATGAGCTACACGCAGAAAGTTCTCGAAGAGCTCAAGGCCCGCTATCCCGAGCAGCCTGAGTTCATCCAGGCCGCGACCGAGATCCTCGGCACCATCCAGCCGGCGCTCGACGCCCACCCCGAGTACGAGGAGGCCGCCCTGCTGGAGCGCCTCGTCGAGCCCGAGCGCATCGTCATGTTCCGTGTTCCCTGGGTCGACGATCAGGGCAAGGTTCAGGTCAACCGCGGTTACCGCGTCGAGTTCAACTCTGCCATTGGACCCTACAAGGGCGGCCTGCGCTTTAACCCGACGGTCACCCTGGGTATGCTCAAGTTCCTGGGTCTGGAGCAGATCCTCAAGAACAGCCTGACCACCCTTCCCATGGGCGGCGGCAAGGGCGGCTCCGACTTTGACCCCAAGGGCAAGTCCAACAACGAGATCATGCACTTCTGCCAGTCCTTCATGACCGAGCTCTATCGCCACATTGGCCCCAACACCGACGTTCCCGCCGGCGACCTGGGCGTTGGCGGCCGCGAGGTTGCCTACATGTTCGGTCAGTACAAGCGCCTGACCAACGAGTGGACCGGCGTCCTTACCGGCAAGGGCCTCTCCTTTGGCGGCTCGCTCGCCCGTACCGAGGCCACCGGTTACGGTCTGGTCTACTTTGTGGACGAGTACCTCAAGAGCCGCGGCGACTCCTTCGAGGGCAAGAACGTTGTCGTTCACGGCTCCGGTAACGTCGCTATCTACGCGGTCCAGAAGGTCGCTCAGCTCGGCGGCAAGGTGCTCGCCTGCTCCGATACCCACGGCTGGGTCGAGGATCCCGACGGCATCGACTACACCGTGCTCGAGCACGTCTACAACAAGAAGCGCTCCGGCCACGACAAGGGCGTCACGCTCGCCATGTATGTTGACGAGAAGCCCAACGCCGTGTGGCACGAGGGCGACGGCCGCGGCGTGTGGCAGCTGCCCTGCGACATCGCGCTGCCCTGCGCTCGCGAGAACACGCTGCTGCTCGAGGACGCCCAGGCGCTCGTCGCCAACGGCTGCAAGGTGGTCGGCGAGGGCGCGAACATGCCCACGACCATCGAGGCCACGACTTACTTCCAGGAGAACGGCGTCGCCTTTATGCCCGGTAAGGCTGCCAACGCCGGCGGCGTGCTCGTGTCCGGCCTGGAGATGAGCCAGAACGCCGAGCACCTGTCCTGGACCTTCGAGGAGGTCGACGGCAAGCTCGAGCAGCTCATGCGCGGCATGTTCCACAACGTGGACGACACCGCCAAGGAGTACGGCCAGGAGGGCAACTTTGTCATGGGCGCTAACATCGCCGGCTTCCTGAAGGTCGCCGACGCCATGCTCGCCCAGGGCGTCTGCTAAATCTTCGCTTGACATAGCATGTGATGAGGCTCCCAGCCATCCGGCTGGGAGCCTTTTTCTATGGTGGCGAGGGCTGTGCGCCCTCGTTTGGTACACTTAGAGGTACTGGACAAGTGAAGAGATGGGGGAGAACGTGCTCAAGTTCGGTACCTACGTTCGCGTTGGAAACGCGGCCGAAGCCTATGAGCTCTTACAGAAGAACCGCAACAACAAGATTGTGGGCGGCGGCATCTGGATGCGCCTGGGTTCGCGTCGCGTGGCGACGGCGATTGACCTTTCGGCCTGCGGACTCGATCAGATCGAGGAGACCGAGACCGAGTTTCGCATCGGTGCCATGTGCACCCTGCGCCAGCTCGAGCGCCATGCCGAGCTCAACGCGCTTGTCAACCATGTCTTTGAGTTCGCCGTCCACGATATCGTGGGCGTGCAGCTGCGCAACACCGCCACGGTGGGCGGCAGCATCTACGGTCGCTTTGGTTTCTCGGACGTGCTCTCGGCCTTTTTGGCGCTCGATTCATACGTTGAGCTGACGGGGGCCGGTCGCGTGCCGCTCGCCGAGTTCGTGGATATGGGTTACGTGCGCGACGTGATTGAGCGCGTCGTGGTCGTTAAGCACGATTACCGTGCAAGCTACGAGGCCGTGCGCAAGGCCGCGACCGACTTCCCCTCCTTAAACGTCACCGCCGCCTGGTGGGACAACAGATGGCATGTCACTGTGGGCGCCCGCCCGCTGCGCGCGACCCTGCTGCAGGGCGAGGCATGTGGCCTGGTGAGCGGGCAGCCTTCCGAGGACGAGCTGCGCGCCCTGGCCGCGTCCGTACGCGCACTGAGCTACGGCACCAACCTGTGGGGCTCGGCCGACTATCGCCGTTGCATCTCGGCGCCGCTGGCGATTCAGGCCGTGTGCCGCGCCGCCGGCATCGAGCTTTCGGCCTCGCTTGCCTGCGAGCTCGAGGGCGTGCAAGTGCCTAAGTTTGCCACGGACGAGTATTCCTGCCGCCGCGTGCCCGGCGTCGATTCTAGCGAGGTGCGCTAATGGCTGCCAAACTCATCGATCTTTCCTTTACGCTCAACGGCCGCAAGGTCAAGGTTCAGATTGCCCCCGACACCATGCTCTTTGCGCTGCTGCGCGAGCAGGGCTGCGCGTCGGTGCGCTGCGCCTGCGAAACCACCAACTGCGGCCTGTGCACGGTGTGGCTCGACGGCGACCCGGTGCTGAGCTGCTCGGTTCCCGCTGCGCGCGTCGAGGGCCGCTCCGTCACCACACTCGAGGGCCTCAAGGCCGAGTCCGAGGCGCTCGCCCACGCAATGGCTGCCGAAGGCGCCGAGCAGTGCGGTTTTTGCGCCCCCGGCCTCATCATGAACGTGCTGGCGCTTGCCCGCGCCGCCAAGGAGGACCCGAGCCTCGTCGCCACGCGCGAGGAGCTCTCGCGCCAGCTCGCCGGCAACCTCTGCCGTTGCAGCGGCTACGAGAGCCAGCTGCGCGCCATCGTCCGCTTCCTTAACGAGTCCGGCGTGCAGGTGGGCTTTGAGATGCCCGAGCTTCCGGTCAACGACACCAGCTGCGATGGCGTCTCGTACAAGCAGATCACCCATAAGCAGCCCAAGAAGGACTCGAAGGCCCTGCTCGAGGGGCGTCCCGTCTACACAGGAGACCTGGTGCCCGCCGGCGCCCTTATCGTCAAGCTCAAGCGCAGCCCGTATGCCCGTGCCAAGATCCGCTCCATCGATACGTCGCGCGCCCTGAAGGTGCCCGGCGTGGTGGGCGTCTACACCTACGAGGATGTGCCCAAGCGCCGCTTTACCATCGCCGGCCAGAGCTATCCGCAGCCGAGCCCCTACGACCGCCTGATCCTCGAGAACCTGGTGCGCTACCAAAACGAGGAGGTGGCGATCGTCGCCGCCGAGACCGAGGAGGCCGCCGACAAGGCACTCAAGCTCATCAAGGTCGACTACGAGGTGCTCGAGCCCCTGCTCGACTTTACCCAGGCGCTCGATAACGACATCGTGGTCCACCCCGAGGGCGACGTGACCTTTATGTTCCCGCAGGGCGGCGACGTTGCTCGCAACCTGGTGTGCAGCGGTACCAGCGATTTTGGCGACCTGGACGAGGCCTTCGCCCAGAGCGACATCGTCTTTGAGCGCACTTACACCAGCCAGGCCACGCAGACCGCGCCCATGGAGACCTTCCGTGCCTTCGCGACGACCGACGCGTTCGGCCGCATCTCGGTGACCACCTCCACGCAGGTGCCCTTTCATGTGCGCCGCATGGTCGCGCAGTCGCTCGACATTCCGCAGTCGCAGGTGCAGGTTATTAAGCCGCGCATCGGCGGCGGCTTTGGCTCCAAGCAGACGGGCTGCTGCGAGATCTTCGTGGCGTTCGTGACGCAGCAGACTGGCCGTCCGAGCTATTGCTGCTACACCCGCGAGGAGACCATCACTGCGGGCAACTCGCGTCACCAGATGCAGATGACCGTCAAGCTGGGCGCCATGAAAGACGGCACCATCACGGCCATCGACCTGCACACGTTGTCCAACGCCGGCGCGTATGGCGAACATGCCACCACGACGATCGGCCTCTCTGGTCACAAGAGCCTGCCCATCTACAACCACGTGAAGGCGAGCCGCTTTAGGTGGGACGCCGTCTACACCAACACCAACCGCGGCGGTGCGTATCGCGGCTACGGCGCCACCCAGGGCCAGTTTGCCGTGGAGAGCGCCGTCAACGAGCTCGCCGACATGCTGCACATGGATCCCGCCGACCTGCGTCTTAAGAACATCGTGCGCGAGGGCGAGATTATGCCGCAGTACTACAACGAGAAGCTCAACGCCTGCGCGCTCGACCGCTGCCTGCTGCGTGCGATGGACATGATCGGCTGGCGCGACAAGCCGCTGGCCGTGGACCTGGGCGACCGCGTGCGTGCTCTGGGCTGCGCGCTCACCATGCAGGGCTCGGGCATCTCCAACGTGGATATCGGCGGCATCGACATGCGCCTGGAGGAGGACGGCTTCATTACCATCGGCACCGGCGCCACCGATAACGGCATGGGTGTCGACACGATCCTGGCGCAGATTGCCGCCGAGGAGCTGGGCGTGGAGAGCTCGCTTATCGTGGTGCGCGGCGTGGATACCGACGTCTCGCCGTTCGATGCCGGCTCGTACGCGAGCTCGGGCACGTACGTGACGGGCCTGGCAGCCAAGAATGCCGCGACCGAGCTGCGCGAGAAGATCTGCGCCAAGGCCGCCCAGATGTGGGACGTGGACGCCGCCGACGTGGTCTTCGACGGCCAGTACGTGCGTCTGTCTGACGAGCGCGCCGCTCGCGAGTGCGGTCGCTACCTCACGCTGCGCGACTTTGCCAACCTGTGCGTCAAGAACATCGCGGGCGGCGACGCGCTCACCTCGCATGCTTCTGCCTGCCTGCCCGTTTCGCCTCCGCCGTTTATGGCCGGCATTGCCGAGGTCGAGGTCGACAAGGCCACCGGCAAGGTGACTGTGGTGGACTATGCGGCGGCTGTGGACTGCGGCACCGTGATCAACGAGGCACTCGCGCGCGTCCAGGCCGAGGGCGGCATTGCCCAGGGCATCGGTCACGCACTCTACGAGATTGTCGAGCACGACGACCGCGGCCGCCTGCGCACCGGTAACTTTATGAGCTACAAGCTGCCCACGCGCCTGGATATCGGCAGCATTCGCGTGGCCTTTGAGCCGAGCTACGAGCCGACGGGCCCGTTTGGCGCCAAGTCGATCGGCGAGGTCGTCATCAACACGCCGCTCGCCGCCGTTGCCTCGGCCGTGGCGCACGCCACCGGCCACCAGGTTCGCTCGCTGCCGATCACGCCCGAGAAGGCCCTCCTGGGGGAGTAGGCGAGGCAGCCGCCGCTCTTTGGCAAGCCCGAGGAAACCGCAGCCCACTTTTCAACCGAATTGTGGGCTGCGGGAGATAGCCGATGGGGGTAGCTAATTTGGGACGGGGCTTTTTTTTGTAACCCCCCGTTGGGGGGTGCTTAAAAACCCCCCGGCCCAAATAGCTAACCTGTTTCGCTGTATCTAGGTGGGTGGGCGTGGGCCTAAAAAGGTGTGCGTGCGCTTGCCGTTCGTATCTGCTATCATTCCTAGTCTGTGCGCTCATGCGGGCGTGGCGGAATTGGTAGACGCGCCAGATTTAGGTTCTGGTGGGATTCCCGTGAAGGTTCGAGTCCTTTCGCCCGCACCAACGCACCTGCGTCGGCCTCGGCCGTCGCGACACTTTGTTGCATAAAGGTACCAGCACCTCAGATAAGCTGGGCAGTATGAGGAGGAACGTGTTGAACATCACCGCTTCTGACGTCAAGGACGCCAAGCTCACCGCTACGGTCACCATCCCGGCCGCCGACGTCGACGCCGCGATCAAGAAGGCCTACAAGGACACCGCCAAGAAGTACCGCTTCCCGGGCTTCCGTGCCGGCAAGGCTCCCCGTCCGGTCATCGACGCTGCTCTTGGCGCCGAGGCCACCCTCGCTCAGGCCACCAACGATCTGATCGCCGCCAACGAGCCCGCCGTCCTCAACGAGCTGGACATCGTCCCCACCAAGAACGGTGACTACAAGGAGCTCGACCTCGCCAAGGATCACGAGGACTACACCTACACCGTCGAGTTCTCTCTGCGTCCTGCCGCCGAGCTCTCCTCCTACGACGCCGTCGAGATCGAGATGCCTCCCGCGGAGGTCACCGAGTCCGAGATCAACAACCAGGTCGAGATGCTCCTCAACTACCGTGCCACCTTCGAGGACGTCGAGGATCGTGCCGTCGAGGCCGAGGACTACGTTACCGTCGACCTCAAGGCCGTCGAGAACGCCGACAACTTCGCTGCCGAGGGCCGCATGCTCATTGCCGGTAGCGACAGCAACCCCAAGGAGTTCAACGAGGCTCTGATCGGTGCTAACGTCGACGACGTCAAGACCGTCACCTGGACCGACGAGGTCGAGGAGGGCGAGGAGGCCGAGACCCACACCGTCGAGGTCACCGTCAAGGGCATCAAGGTCCGCAACACCCCCGAGCTCACCGACGAGCTTGTCAAGTCCGACTTTGGCTTCGACAGCATCGACGCTATGCGCGACGCCATCAAGCTCGAGATCGAGCAGGACAAGGCTTCCCGCCTTCCGGCCGAGAAGGAGAACCGTTGCGTCGCCGCTCTCGCCGAGCGTCTGCAGCTCGAGGAGATGGACGCCGACTACGAGCAGTCTGTCTTTGAGGAGCTTGGCCAGAACTTCCTGTCCAACCTCGCTGCCCGCGGCATGACGCTGGACACCTGGCTGCCCGCTTCCGGCCTGACCATGGAGCAGTTCATCGGCGACCTGCACAAGCAGGCCAACGACGTTGCCCGCGAGTCCCTGGCGCTCGACGCCCTCGCCCGTGAGCTCAAGATCGAGGTCACCGAGGACGACGTCAACGCCGAGTTCGAGAAGGCTGGCGTCAAGGACGTCGAGGCTTCCAAGGCCGAGTTCATCGCCGATGGACGCATGCCTGCCGTCCGCGAGTCCATCCGTCGCTCCAAGGCCGTCGACCACCTGGTCGAGAACGCCAAGGTGACCGAGGTCGACGAGACCGCCAAGGACGCCGAGTAATTCTCGCCACCTTTCTCGCGAGCGCATGCAGGCGCCCGTGATGGGGTAAAGTTATAAACCGGTTATTCGGTTGCTTCGTACGGTGCCAGCCAATGCATAGCATGCGGGCACCGTTCGTTTATCTATAACCAATTTGGTCCGCAAGAGAGAAATGGAGATGCGTATGATCGCTAAGTTCGATTCCGCCCTCGTGCCATACGTTATCGAGCAGACGCCGCGCGGCGAGCGCAGCTACGATATCTATTCGCGCCTGCTCAACGACCGCATCATCTTCTTGGGCGAGGAGATCAACTCCGTCAGCGCCAACCTGGTCGTTGCCCAGCTGCTGCATCTTGAGAGCCAGGATGCCGAGAAGGATATCTCGCTCTACATCAATTCGCCCGGTGGCGAGGTCTACTCCGGCCTGGCGATTCTGGACACTATGAACTTTATCAAGCCGCAGGTCTCCACCATTTGCGTCGGTATGGCCGCGTCTATGGCCGCCGTGCTGCTTTCGGCCGGCGCCAAGGGCAAGCGCTTCTGCCTGCCGCACTCCAAGGTCATGATTCACCAGCCCAGTGGCGGTGCCCAGGGTCAGCAGACCGAGATCGAGATCGTGGCCGAGGAGATCAAGAAGACCCGTCGCGAGCTCAACCAGATCTTGTCCGACGCCTCGGGCCAGCCGATCGAGAAGGTCCAGGCCGATACCGAGCGCGACAACTACCTGACCGCTGCCGAGGCGCTTGACTACGGCCTGATCGACCGTATCGTCACCTCGCGCGATCTTGCCGCGAAGGACGCCTAGGATGGCCGGTAACATGCAGGACAACTTTGACGAGAACGGCAACCCCATCCGCTGCTCCTTCTGCGGAAAAGAGCAGGGTCAGGTGCGCCGCCTTGTAAAGGGCCCTACCAACATCTTTATCTGTGACGAGTGCGTTGCCGCCTGCTCCGAGATCTTGGAGGAGTCGCTGGCTTCGGACTTTATGGATGCCGCCTGCAACGGCAAGCTGCCGGGCTTCCTCAACGACCACGGTCAGGCTGCCGGGCAGCCTGCCATGGATCCCGAGCCCGAGGGCTTTGAGCTCGAGGACGACGTACGTCAGGTCATCACGCACGTGCCGACCCCGCACGAGATCTATGACGAGCTTTCGGCCTATGTCATGGGTCAGGAAGACGCCAAGCGCGCCATGTCGGTTGCCGTGTACAACCACTACCGTCGCGTGATCGAGGGCGGCGCCGCGCTTTCGGCCTTTGACGAGGCCTCGGGTGCGGGTTCGCGGCTCGACGACGATATGGACGAGGTGGAGCTCGCCAAGTCCAACATCTTGCTGCTCGGTCCCACCGGTACCGGTAAGACCTTGCTCGCCCAGACGCTCGCGCGCATCCTCGAGGTACCGTTTGCCATCGCTGACGCCACCGCACTCACCGAGGCCGGTTACGTGGGCGAGGACGTGGAGAACATCCTGCTCAAGCTCATCAATGCTGCCGATGGCGATATCGAGCGTGCGCAGGTCGGCATCATCTACGTGGACGAGATCGACAAGATCGCCCGCAAGGCCGAGAACCTCTCCATCACCCGCGACGTTTCGGGCGAGGGCGTTCAGCAGGCGCTGCTTAAGATCCTTGAGGGCACGGTGGCAAGCGTTCCGCCCACCGGCGGCCGCAAGCACCCCCAGCAGGAGCTGCTGCAGATCGACACGACCAATATCTTGTTTATCTGCGGCGGTGCCTTTGTGGGTCTGGACAAGATTATCGCTGATCGCGTGGGCAACAAGGGCGTGGGCTTTAACTCCGAGATCGCCGGCCCCACCTCGGTCGACGAGAACGACCTGCTGCGTCAGGTGCTCCCGCAGGACCTCAACGCCTTTGGTATGATCCCCGAGTTTGTGGGACGTACGCCCGTCGTCACCCAGACACAGGCGCTCGACGAGGACGACCTGGTATCGATCCTGACCGAGCCAAAGAACGCCGTTGTGCGTCAGTACCGCAAGATGTTCCAGCTCGAGGACGTTGAACTTGAGTTTGAGGACGCCGCCCTGCACGAGATTGCCCGCATGGCGCTTGCCCGCAAGACCGGCGCCCGCGGCCTGCGCTCCATCTGCGAGGACGTGCTGCAGCAGACGATGTTCGACCTGCCGAGCGAGGAAGGAGTCGCCAAGGTCATCGTGACCGAAGCCTCCGTAAAGGGCACCGAACAGCCCCAGCGCATCTACGGGTAAACCTGTCCCTAAATGGTAGGTTTCGCAAATGTGAATTTGAATAGCCTCCGACCACCCGCGGTCGGAGGCTATTTTATATATACGCAATAACCCCAACTACCTGTGTTATTCTGTGTGTTTGTTTAAGCCTCAGCGAAGTCGTATCAGACTGAAGTAATCGATACCTAAGGGGAGGAATGCAGACCCTGGCGGGCCTACATTCCTCCCCGGTGGGACGGGAGAGATATATGGAAGAGATGCCCAAAAACTACGATCCGTCGACCAACGAGCCGGCGATCCTGCAGAAGTGGCTCGACGGCGGCTACTACAAGCGCCGTGAGGGCGTGGGCGACTGCACTGTCACCATTCCGCCTCCCAACGTGACCGGCAAGCTCCACATGGGTCACGCCACCGACGACTCCATCCAGGATGCCATCATCCGCATGGCCCGCATGCGCGGCAGGTCCACCCGCTGGGTGCTCGGTACCGACCACGCCGGTATCGCCACGCAGACCAAGGTCGACAAGAAGCTCAAGAGCGAGGGTATCAGCCGCCTGGAGATCGGCCGCGATAAGTTTGTCGACGCCTGCTGGGATTGGACCCACGAGTACGGTGGCATCATCGTCGAGCAGATCAAGCGTATGGGCTGCTCCGTCGACTTTGATAACGAGCGCTTTACCATGGACGAGGACTACGCCCAGGCCGTGCGCAAGGTGTTCTGCGACTGGTACCACGACGGCCTGATCTACCGCGGCAAGCGCATCGTCAACTGGTGCCCCAACTGCACCACCGCCATCTCGGACGACGAGGCCGAGTACAAGGACGAGAAGGGTCACCTGTGGCACCTGCGCTACCCGTTGACCGAGCCGGTCAACGGCCAGGACTACATCGTCGTCGCCACTACGCGCCCCGAGACCATGCTCGGCGACACGGGCGTGGCTGTCTCCCCGAAGGACCCCGAGAAGGCCGCCTTTGTGGGTAAGACCGTCAAGCTCCCCATCGTCGACCGTGAGATCCCCATCTTTGAGGATTGGCATGTCGACGCCAACTTTGGCTCCGGCTTTGTCAAGGTCACCCCGGCCCACGACCCCAACGACTACGCCATGGGTCAGGCCCACGACCTGCCGCAGATCAACATCTTTGACGAGCATGCGGTGGTCGTCGAGGGCTACGGCGAGTTTACCGGCATGACCCGCGAGGAGTGCCGCGAGGCCGTCATCAAGTGGTTTGAGGAGCACGGCCTGCTCGATCACGTCGAGGATCACGATCACTCCGTCATGCACTGCTACCGTTGCGATGCCGCACTGGAGCCGTGGCTGTCCGAGCAGTGGTTTGTGGCCGTCGACAAGCTCAAGGGGCCGGCGCTCGATGCCGTCAACTCCGGCAAGGTGACCTTCCACCCCGCGCGTTGGACGCAGACCTATACCACCTGGATGGAGAACCTCAAGGACTGGTGCATCAGCCGCCAGCTGTGGTGGGGCCACCGTATTCCCGTGTTCTACTGCGAGGACTGCGGCTGGGAGGATGCCCTTACCGAGGACACCGACGTGTGCCCTAAGTGCGGCGGTCATCACGTGCATCAGGACGAGAACGTGCTGGACACCTGGTTCAGCTCGCAGCTGTGGACTTTCGCCACGCAGGGCTGGCCCCAAAAGCCGGAGCTGCTCGAGGGACATCACCCCACGACGGCACTCGTCACCGCGCGCGACATCATCGCGCTGTGGGTCGCCCGCATGGTCATGAGCTCGCTGTACTTCCTGGACGAGGTGCCGTTTAAGGATGTCGTCATCTACCCGACGATTCTTGCCAAGGACGGCAGCCGCATGTCCAAGTCCAAGGGCAACGGCGTTGACCCCATGGACCTCATTGGCATGTACGGTGCCGACGCCATGCGATTCAACCTGCTGACGCTCTGCACCAACAACCAGGACGTCAAGTTCGACGCGAACATCGACAAGAAGACCAAGAAGCTTATCGACAGCCCGCGTACCGAGCAGGCCAAGTCGTTTGTGACCAAGATCTGGAACGCCAGCCGCTTCCTGCTTATGAACATGGAGGGCTACACGCCCGGCGAGCCCGTCGTGGAGACGCCGGCCGACGCCTGGATGTTCAGCCGTCTGGCCAAGGCCGTCAAGATGGTTACCGAGGGCATCGAGAACTACACCTTTGGCGACATGGCCCGCGGTGTTCAGCAGTTCTTCTGGAACGAGGTCTGCGACTGGTACGTCGAAGTCACCAAGGCGCGCCTGAAGGGCGAGGGCCGTCTCCAGGCGCAGCGAAACCTGATCTTTGTGCTCGATACCTCTATTCGCCTGATGCACCCGCTCATGCCGTTTGTCACTGAGGAGATCTGGGACAACATGCCGGCGAGCGTGCTCGACCTGGACGCCGAGGGCAACGTGGACCGCGCCGAGGCGCTCATGATCGCCAAGTGGCCCGAGCCCGCCGACTACGTCAAGTATGTCGACGAGGACGCCGAGCGCGCGTTTGAGCTGTGTCGCACCGTCGTTTCTGCCGCCCGCGCCACGCGTTCGCGTTATCGCTTGAGCCCCAAGGCCGAGCTCGACGTGGTCGTGCGTGCCGGTGCCGAGGACATCGAGAAGCTCGAGAGCCTGCGCTCGACCATCGAGCCGCTGGCCAATACCGCCTCGCTGGTCATGGGTACCGATGTTGAGAAGCCGGCTGCGAGCATCGCCGTGGTCGACAGCGGCGTCGAGGTCTTTGTGGTGCTCGAGGGCAAGGTTGACCTTTCGGCCGAGAAGGCACGTCTGGAGAAGGAGATTGCCGCGGCCCAGAAGGAGCTCGCCGGCTGCGAGAAGACGCTCGCCAACGAGGGCTTTGTGGCCAAGGCCGCGCCCGCGGTGGTCCAGAAGAAGAGGGACCGTGCAGCTGAGCTCAAGGAGATCCTGGAGGCGCTGACTGCTCAGGTTGCTGACTTCTCGTAAGGTTTACTTGGGGGCGCGGTTTGGGGCATTGCTCGCTACTGCGGACAGTCCTGCTCGCACGAAGGCCACATTAAGTGGCCTTCGGCTCGTGCGGAACTTGTATCGAGCAAAGCCCCAAACCGCTCCCAGGTCGTTTACGTGGTTGTTTGCAACTGGTGGGTTAGGCCACTTGGCTGTGGCCTTGATTCTGCTGCAAAGCGGTGTTTGGCTGATATTTTGAATGGGAAGGGCTCGTTGTTGATTCGGGCCTCTTTTTATGTTGAGGGGACTTTGGGTTATGGCTAAGCGTTCTGGGTCGTATGTCGTTCCTTTCTCGTTTGAGTTGCTTTCGTTTGATGAGGCTGTTGGGCTTGCTGCCGATACGGGGCGGATTTCTGGGGATGCTGGTCCTCTGCTCGAGACGGTTGTCGATATGCTCGATGAGCTGGGGCGGCCGGACGAGTACTTTGATTGCATTCAGGTTGCCGGTACCAATGGCAAGACTTCGACCACGCGTTTTTCGGCTGCTATCCTTCGCGGCGAGGGGCTCAAGGCTGCGCTTTATACGTCGCCGCAGCTTGTTCGCTATCCCGAGCGCATGGAGGTCGATGGGCAAGTCGTGAGCGATGAGGCGTTTGCCCGTGGCGTTTCTGCTGCTGTTGAGGCGGGGCATCGAGTGAATGCGCGCCGCGTGGTGGCGGGGGAGCGTGCCTATACCATCACGCCTTTTGACCTGCTGACGGCCGCCGCACTTGTGGTGTTTGCCGAGGCTCGCGTGGATGTCGCCGTGCTCGAGGTCGGCATGGGCGGTCGCTGGGACGCCACGAGCGCGACCGATCCCGTTGCCGTTGCCATCACGGGCATCGGACTCGACCACACGCGCATTCTGGGCGATACGCTCGAGGCGATTGCGGGGGAGAAGGCCGCCGTCATTAAGCCCGGACGCCTGGTTGTGCTGGGCGAGGGCACGCATGAGCCGAGCGTTCAGCGCGTTATGGACACCCGTTGTCGCGAGTGTGGTGTGGTGCCGCTGGTGGTGAGCCACGCCACGACCAAGGTGCCGGCGCATGTGGGCGATACGGTTGAGTTTAGCTGCACCACGCCGCGTGCGATTTATACGTCGAGCATGGTTAAGCCGGCGTATCAGCCGCAGAATGCCGCGTGCGCGATTATGCTCTGCGAGGGGTATCTGGGTCGCGAGCTCGACCACGAGGCGCTTGATGCTTCGCTTATGGGCTGTGCCACGCCGGGCCGTTTTGATGTGTTGGGAACCGACCCGCTCAAGCTGATCGACGCCTGCCATAACCCCCAGAGTTGCGAGAACTTTGTGAGCGCCTTGGACGAGATCGATCCGTGCGTAGAGAATCGCCCCACGTTGCTGTGCGCCGCGCTGGCAGACAAGGACGTGGCGGGTATCGTCGACGTGCTGATCCCGGCCTTCCCGCGCGTGGTCGTCACACAGACCGATTCCGATCGCGCCCTGCCGGCGGAGGAGCTTGCTGCCCTGGTGGACTCCGATAAGCTCGCGGGCGTGTACCCCAGCGTGTCCGAGGCCCTCGCAGCCTTTGAGGCCGCAGGCGAGCCCTTCGTAGCAGCAGGTACCATCACCCTGGCCGGCGAAGTTGCCGGTCTGCTACGCTAGATTCCTTCCGCAGGGTAGCAAGTTTGCCTGCTCGCCACGAAATGGGCCTATCTACTACGTTTGACCGGCTACCCTCAACCATGCCGAGAATCGCAAAATCAAAACCGCAGGTAGAAGGCTTGCCAATTTTCAAAAAATACCCGCATGGTCGCCCCATGCGGGTTAAACGTAGTAGATAGGCCCATTTCGTGGCGGCATTCATGTGATGCGGCAAAGGGGCTGTCCCTTTGCCGCATTGCCTAGTCTAGGCGGACTGGGTCGTGGGGGTAGGCGTTGAGGATCTCGACGCCGCTCTCGGTGACCAGGGCAAGGTCCTCGATGCGGACGCCGGTGCGGCCGGGGAGGTAGATGCCCGGCTCGATGGAAAACGTCATGCCCGGCTCCACGACCTGCTCGTTGACGAGCGAGACGTCGCCCGGCTCGTGGTCTTGCAGGCCGATCGAGTGTCCCAGACGGTGCGTAAAGTACTTGCCATAACCCGCGTCCTCAATCACGTCGCGCGCGGCACGGTCCAGGTCGCACATACGCACGCCCGGGGCGATGAGCGCCTCGGCGGCCTCGTTGGCGCGGCGCACGATGTCGTAGATGCGTGCCGTCTCCTCGTCCGGCTCGCCCCAAAAGAACGTGCGCGTCATGTCCGAGCAATAGTTGCGGCGACGCCCGCCAATGTCGAACAGCACCACGTCGCCACGCTTGAGTACCGTATCGTCTGGCTCGTGGTGCGGGTCGCCGGCGTTGGCGCCAAAGCTCACGATGGGCGGAAAGCTAAAGCCCTCGCAATCGTGCTTGCGATACAGGCCAAGCATCTGGTCGGCGATCTCGCGCTCTGTCACGCCTTCGTGGACGAGCTCGATCGCGTCGGCCATCACGGCGTCGTTAGCGGCCGAGGACACGCGCATAAGCTCCTGCTCGCCGGCGTCTTTGTAGGTTCGCGCGGCGGTCACGGCAAAATCGCCTAGGAAGAATTCGCTCGCGGCATGGCGCTCCATAAGGGGCATCAAGAAGCCGGAGCGCATGACGGTGTCGATGCCGAGCGGTTTGGTCGGATCAACCTCGCGAGCGATGGCGTCGGCCACGACGTCGGTATCGGTGTGGTACGCGACGCGGGCATTGTCATACTCGGGCAGCTGATGCAGCGCGTTGACCAAGATCACGGGCTCGCTACCGCGTGCGAGCAGTACGCCGCAAAAACGCTCGAACATATCGGCATAAAAGCCGGTCAGGTAATAAATCGACCACGGGTCGTTTACGAGCAGCTGCGCGCCGGGGTGCTGAGCCTCGAGCGCATCGAGCACGCGTGCCACGCGCTGGTCATCGACATGTGCCATACATCGTCCTTTCGTTAGGTTGCCACCATGGTATCCCCAATGCCAGGGTAGTCAATTTGGGACGGGGCTATTTTAGCTGCGTCAAACATGCGAGCTGATAGGTAAAAGTAGTCAATATGGTCCCGTCCCAAATGGGCTGGTTTCAAAACTATGGCGGATTACGGGGCTGGACCTGTATTACTTGACCATGGGAAAAATCGCGAAATTAAAACCGCAGGTAGAAGGCTTATCAAAAATCGAAAATTGCCGGTATGGGTGGGGGTCTCCGAATCAGCCCCGTAATCCGGCATAGTTTTGAAATGGCACTAAAGTAGGCACAAGCTAAATACCGATCCCAAGGCAAGTTGCGGTGGAATAGTTCCTTGATGCCGGGGTTTTGGCGGAAATCGGGAATTATTTCACCGCAATTGAGGAGGGGCGGGGTGGATGGCGGGGTAGCTAAAAGAGCACCGTCCCAAACGAGCTGCTTAGGCCGGGTCGATGTCCATGCTGGCGATGAGGTCGGTACCGGTGTCTAGGAGGTTGGGGAGGACTACATCGCCCATGCGGATGGGGGCTTTGACCACTAGGCCGCGGATGAGGTCCATGGTCTGGGCATGGAGTTCGAGCGGGATGGCTTCGGCCGTGCGGACGGGCAGCAGCGCCTCGTCGCCGCCTGATACCGCCACGGTGGTAGTGAGGACGCGCATGGGGCAGGTGAGCTCCTGATGTGCGAACTTATCGCCGCGCGGGCAGCTGTTGCCGGTCACGGCGCGCACCGTCGCCACGCGGTCGTCGGCCCCGCGCTCCACTTCCACCGTAAGGAGGCACTCGGATGGGCAGGTGGTGCAGTTGAACTGTAGCGTCTCGATCGCATTTGTGCTCATGGCTATGCCTCCTCGACGGGCTCGACGGAAAGGATAATCTCGCTGGCACCCAGGTCGAGCGCTCGCTGTATCACCTTTGCCGGCAGCGGGAAGCTTTCCATAACGCTCGGTTTAAACGCGCGGACCTTGCCCGTAAGCAGTTCCTCGTCGTCCGCCAGAATGCGCACGCGGGCGGCATCGACCGGCCGGCGCACGCGGAAGTTGAGCCTGGTGAGTGCCACGGCCGTAATGCGTCCCGGCAGCGCGTAGCCGGCGATGCCGGCAGGGGAGACCGTGAGCTGGCAGCCAGCGCCCGTCTCGACATCCGCGCCGGTCCCAAGCGCGTACGTCGCCGCGGCTGCACCGGCACGCTCGGACTCGGCCGTCACGTTATCGGCTAGGTCGTGCACGTGCAGCACGTTGCCGCAGGCAAAGATGCCTGGCACGCCCGTCTGCAGGCTCTGGTCCACCACGGCGCCGTGCGTGCGCGGGTCAAGCTCAACACCCGCGCCTACCGAAAGCTCGTTCTCGGGAATCAAACCTACCGAAAGCAGCAGCGTGTCGCACGGAACGATGCGCTCGGTCCCCGGAATGGGCGCCAGATTTTCGTCGACCTGGCTCACCTCGACGGCCTCCACGCGGTCGTGCCCAATCACGCGTGTGACGGTGGTGGACAGGTGCAGCGGAATGCCAAAATCGTCCAGGCAGTTCTTCACATTGCGGCGCAGGCCGTTGGCGTATGGCATAAGCTCGTACACGCCCTCGACCGAAATCCCCTCGAGCGTGCAGCGACGCGCCATGATGAGCCCAATGTCGCCCGAGCCTAAAATGACGGCGCGCGAGCCGGGCTTGAGGTTGTCGATGTTGATGTATCGCTGCGCCAGGCCGGCGGTAAACACGCCGGCGGGGCGGCTGCCGGGAATCTTGATCTCGCTGCGCGTGCGCTCGCGACACCCCATGGCAAGGACGACGGCGCGTCCGGTGAGCTGCAACATGCCGGCGGGGCTCATGAGCGTGACGGTGTGTGCCGAGGCATCGCTCGCCGCGCCACTTGCGCCCGCGCCTGCGACTTTGTCTTCGCTTGAGTCGATCCCAATCACCATACTGTCCAGGAACAGTGCGATATCGGTTTTGCGCACCTGGTCGATAAAGCGCTGTGCGTACTCGGGACCGGTCAGTTCCTGCTTAAAGTGTGAGAGGCCAAAGCCCGGGTGGATGCACTGGCGCAGGATGCCGCCCAGGTGCTGTTCGCGCTCCACGATGGCCACGCGCGCTCCGGCCTTGTGTGCAGCAAGTGAGGCCGCCATGCCGGCAGGTCCGCCGCCGATAACGACTACGTCAAACGCCTGCGTCTGCACGGCGCCGGCAGCAATTGATGCCCTGTCGGCATCTGCGCAAGTGCACTCGACGCCCGATACCGCACCCATATCGATACTCGTCGCCATCCTAGCGCACCCCCTTCAACGGTCCCTCTACCAGCCAGGAGCCATCGTCTTCCAACGGTACCTCGCTGGGATCGCAGCCCAGCTCGCGGGCCAGAATCGCCACCACGCGGCTTTGGCAAAAGCCGCTCTGGCACCGACCCATGCCGGCGCGGCAGCGGCGTTTGACGCCCTCGACCGAGACCGCACCCGGGCGGCGTCGGATCGCTGCCACGATTTCGGCCTCGGGCACCGTCTCGCAGCGGCAGACAATCTGCCCCCACGCGGGGTCGGACTCGATCAGCTCTTCCTTGCGCGCAAGCGGCGCACGGTCGAAGTCGTCCGGCGCGCGGCGGACGGGGTTCCAGTCGCCACGTTGGCGCAGCACCACACCCGCCTCGCGCAGCACCTGCTCCATGCGCTCGGCAATGGCCGGAGCGCTCGCTACGCCCGGCGACTGAATGCCCGCCGCCTGGAACAGCCCCGGCACCACGGCGGACTGTCCAATAAAAAAGTCGTTCGTTCCCTTAATGACCGGACGCCCGCCGGCAAACGCTCGCACCACGCGGCGCGTATCCAGATCGGGCACCAGCTTGCGCGCGCCGCCCAACAGCGCGTTTACGTCGCCCGCATAGGTCTGCGTGTCGCCCGCCTCGCGCACAGCGGCCGTCGCGGTGATCACCGTGTTGCCGTGGACGGTGCCCGTAACGATGACGCCCTTGGAAACCGGCGTGGGAACGGGGTAGAGCGGCATGAGCGCGCGCGGCTCCTTGTCCAGCACCACAATGTTACCCTGGCGCCAGACCATCTGGAACTCCTCGGCGCCCGCCATATGCGAGATGTCTGCGGCGCCGTTGCCCGCCGCGTTAATCAAATAGCGGCAGCGCACATCACCGGCCGGTGTCACCAGCATAAAACGAGCGGTCCCGTCACCGCTCCTGTCGCCAACGCCGGGAGCTACCTCGATCGTCTCCACCGGTGCGGAGCGCACAAACGTCACGCCGTTGGCTACGGCGTTCTCCATCGCGGCGATGGCGACCTCAAACGGATCGACATAGCCGGTCGAGGGACACCACAGCGCGCACGTGGCCTGGGCGCTGGCGCGCGGCTCCAGCTCGTGGATGCGCTCGGCCCCGATGATCGCCAACTCGGGTACGCCGTTTGCCAGCCCGTTGCTTTGCAGCTGCTCCAGCTGCGCGCGGTCTTGGTCGCTAAAGCCCAGCACCATGGACCCGGTGCGGCAAAACAAAAAGCCCAGCTCCTGGGCCCACGTGCCATATAGCTCGCAGCCGCGGGCGTTGACCTGGGCCTTAACCGTGCCCGGCGCCGGATCGTAGCCGGCGTGCACCAGGCCGCCGTTGGCCTTCGACGCGCCCAGGGCAATGTCGTTGGCCGCCTCGACCACGCAGATGGACAGGTCATAGCGTGCGAGCTGCCGCGCGATGGCGCATCCGGTGATGCCCGCGCCCACAATCGCGATATCAAACGTGTCTGTCACAGTGCCTCCAAGACGAGTTGACAGGCTGTCAATAAGGCTATCCTACGGTGTGCGCATCCCCCGCGTAGCGGCAATGCGGCGAACAGCACCGCTGCATCCGCCAACGGCAGGCGAGGGGAGACTCAGGTCAATCGGTGACCTCGTCTGGCACCCCTGTTGTCAAAGGTTTGTCTCGTTCTGTAACGGTAAGCAGAAGAGTTGGGTTCCAGATGTTACAGATCGAGACGTTTGCCAGGCGGGCCCTCTGTTTGTCTTGATTTGTAACAGTAAGAGTAGAAAATCGGTCCTATGTGTTACAGATTGAGATTTAAAGTCAGGGAGAGGTCATCTGTCTCGATCTGTAACATCTCGGGACCGTTTTGGGGTCTAGATGTTACAGATTTAGATGAACCCATCAGTCGGTTTCAAATGTCTAAATCTGTAACAGTTTGACCTGTTTTTGCCGAGTTGTTGTTACAGATTGAGATATTGAGATTGGACATTTTCCTTTGTCTTGATCTGTAACAGATAGAAGGGTTTCTGGCCCCTAGTTGTTACAGATTGAGATATTTAACGGAGGGCTCACCGTTCATCTTGATCTGTAACAGTAGGGACTGATTCTGGAGCCAAGATGTTACAGATTGAGATTTAAGTCTGGGAGAGATCGGTTTGTCTAATTCTGTAACATCTGGACCCGGATTCCGCTCTCACCTGTTACAGATTGAGATGTTTCTATCCGCCCATGCCTGCGACCTGCCAAATCGTTTACCCCCGTGTTACACTAACTCGAGTTGTAACTACCCCGAAAGGTACCCGTAATGTCCAAGTACATCTCCGAGCTCATGTCGCCGCAGCTTATGGGCGTCGTCTATGCCTTTGTTGGCTTTATCATCGCCCTGTACGTGCTGTCGGTCGTCTATGTGTTCATCGACGCTCGTCGCCGCGGCGCCAGCGCCTACGTGGCATGGGGCATTATCGCCCTCATCCCGTTCGTGGGTCTCATCGCCTACCTGGTCCTGCGCCCGCACTCCTACGCGGCCGACCGCGAGGAGCAGGAGCTGGACATGGCCCTGCGCGAGCGTCAGCTTGCCCAGTACGGCACCTGCCCGCAGTGCGGCGCGCCCATCGAGAAGGACTTTGTCGTCTGCCCGGTGTGCGACACCCAGGTTCGCAACGTGTGCCCCAGCTGCCATCGCCCGCTCGACGCGCACTGGAAGGTCTGCCCCTACTGCCGAACTCGCATCCAGTAGCGCATCCATCGCCGGGCCGGCCGCAAGTCACGGGCACGTCGCGCGCCACGCGAACGCCGCGCGCTCCGCACGCGCCCCACGCGATGAAGCATGCGTAGAAATTCGCCCGCCGTGCCATTCAGGTGCGGCGGGCGCTTGTATACCTAGGTAACCTGCCTATAATGATGCAAGTCAAAACGCACGCGCCGGCAAGCGCAATGCACACCGCACGGCGCCAAGCAGCACTTGCACAAGGCATCCGAGAGGAGAAAACATACCCATGAAGGCACTCTACAATGACGGTTCGGTGGCCGAGCTCCCGCAGGACGAGGTCACGCACGTCATCCGCCACTCCGCCGCGCATATCATGGCGCAGGCCATCAAGCGCCTGTACCCCCAGGCCGATTTTGCCTACGGCCCCGCGACCGACAACGGTTTTTACTACGACGTCGACCTGCCCGAGGGCGTCAAGATCAGCGAGGACGATTTCCCCGCGATCGAGGCCGAGATGAAGAAGATCGTCAAGGAGAACCTCAAGTTCACCGTGTACGAGAAGCCCCGTGCCGAGGCTATCGCCCTTATGGAGGAGCGCGGCGAGAAGTACAAGGTCGAGCACATCGGCGACCTGGACGACGACGCCCGCATCACCTTCTACCAGCAGGGCGACTACATCGACATGTGCGTCGGCCCCCACATCTGCTACACCAAGGCCCTCAAGGCCTTTAAGCTCACCGGCGTCTCGGGCGCCTACTGGAAGGGCGACAAGGACAACAAGATGCTCACCCGCATCAACGGCGTCGCCTTTGCCACCAAGGAAGAGCTCGACGAGCATATGCACATGCTGGAGGAGGCCAAGAAGCGCGACCACCGCAAGATCGGCCGCGAGATGGACCTCTTTATGATGCGTGACGAGGCCCCCGGCTTCCCGTTCTTCCTGCCCAACGGCATGATCCTTAAGAACACGCTGCTGGACTACTGGCGCGAGATTCACCACAAGGCCGGCTACGTGGAGATCTCCACGCCGCTCATCATGAACAAGCAGCTGTGGAAGACCTCGGGCCACTGGGATCACTACAAGGACAACATGTATTCCACCGTCATCGACGACGAAGGGTACTGCATTAAGCCCATGAACTGCCCGGGTGGCGTGCTGGTGTACGCCTCCAAGCCACACTCCTATCGCGAGCTGCCCATCCGCGCCGGCGAGATTGGCCTGGTGCATCGCCACGAGCTGCGCGGCGCCCTGCACGGCCTGTTCCGCGTGCGCTGCTTTAACCAGGACGACGCCCACCTGTTTGTGCGTCCCGACCAGCTGACCGACGAGATCGTGGGCGTGGTCAACCTTATCGACTCCGTGTACCAGAAGTTTGGCTTTAAGTACCACGTTGAGCTTTCTACCCGCCCCGAGGACTCCATGGGTTCGGACGAGGATTGGGCGCGCGCCGAGGAGGGCCTGCGCACCGCTCTGGAGAAGCTGGGCATGGACTACGAGGTCAACGAGGGCGACGGCGCCTTCTACGGCCCCAAGATCGACTTCCACCTGGAGGACTCGCTCGGCCGTACCTGGCAGTGCGGTACCGTTCAGCTCGACTTCCAGATGCCGCTCAACTTTGACCTGGAGTACGTGGACGCCGACGGCACCAAGAAGCGCCCCATCATGCTGCACCGCGTGTGCTTTGGCTCCATCGAGCGCTTTATTGGCATTCTGATCGAGCACTTTGCGGGCAAGTTCCCCACCTGGCTGGCTCCCGTGCAGGTCAAGGCACTTCCGGTTTCCGAGAAGAGCCGCGACTATGCCCACGAGGTGTGCGCCAAGCTGGAAGAGGCCGGCATTCGCGTGGTCTGCGACGACCGCGACGAGAAGATCGGCTACAAGATCCGCGAGGCCCGCAGCATCGACCGCGTGCCCTACATGCTCATCCTGGGTGAGAAGGAGGTCGAGGCCGGCAACATCTCCGTCCGCGATCGTTCCAACGAGACCGTTCAGATGAGCGTCGACGAGTTTGTTGCCAAGGTGACCGAGGAGATCAAGACTCGCGCCTAGCACAATCAATACAAGAATTAACAAAGGCGATCGTCCTCGCGGGCGGTCGCCTTTTTTGTTGTCTATAGAAGAAGAGCCGCAGGTTAGAGCGGCTTTTTTGTTGCGCAAAAAGGTACAG